>JAJQJO010000250.1 GCA_021323495.1 Cellvibrio sp.
CCACCGTCAGTATTCAGCATTTGTTGCAAGCACTTGCACGAGTGCAATTTAATCACCGCCACCGCCCGTGTTGTGGTGGAGAAGCCGCTAGGGTATGACGCCAGGACGGCGGAAGAGATCAACAGCCAGATCGCTGAATATTTCGATGAAGACGCGATTTTCCGTATCGATCATTATCTCGGTAAAGAAACAGTTCAAAACCTGCTGGCACTGCGTTTTGCCAACGGTATGTTTGAGCATCTATGGGATGCCAAGTCGATTGACCACGTACAAATCACTATTTCAGAAACCGTCGGTCTTGAAGGGCGTGCGAGTTTTTATGATGGTGCTGGTGCGCTGCGCGACATGGTGCAAAACCACATCCTGCAATTGCTTTGCCTGGTGGCAATGGAGTCACCTAACAAGATGACCGCAGATCGTATCCGCGCTGAAAAGCTTAAAGTATTGGAAAACCTGCGCCCGCTGAATGGTAATACCGTTAAATATAATACGGTGCGCGGCCAATACGTAGCGGGTGAAATGGGTGGTAAGGCGGTCCCCGGCTATCTGGAAGAGTTGGGGCAGCCAAGTAACACTGAAACCTTTGTTGCCATCCGTGCCTACATCGACAATTCCCGTTGGGCGAATGTGCCTTTTTACCTGCGCACCGGTAAACGCATGAAGCAGCGTTTTGCCGAGATCGTTATCCAATATAAAGATGTCGCGCACCGCGTGTATCCGGAATCTGCTGGCGTGGCGACACCCAACCGCCTGATTATCCGCCTGCAACCGGAAGAGAGTATCAAGATCATTATGGTGTCGAAAGATTTGGAGAAGCACGAGACTCATTTGCGTCCGGTAGTGCTTAACCTGAACTTTGCGGATACCTATAAAGATTTCTACTCGGATGCATACAAACGCCTGATGCTGGATGCAGCGGCCAATGATCCTAGCCTGTTTATCCATCGCGCTGAAGTTGATGCAGCCTGGGCCTGGATTGACCCGATTATCGAAGCCTGGCAGCGCCCGGAAAATAAACCACACGGCTATATGGCCGGAAGCTGGGGTCCGCAGGCGTCCGCACAGTTGATGGCCAGTGACCGTCGCCGGTGGTTCTCCATCGACGAAGTGTTGTCGGGAGCGGATCAGGAATGGTAAGCGAACGTTTATTTGACAGCCGCGCGGAGATGATCGCCGCGCTGCAAACAGAATGTGAATCCGCCTTGCGCGAAGCCATTGAAGATCGAGGCGAAGCTACTTTTATGGTATCGGGCGGCAGCACCCCTGAGCCACTTTACCGGGCGTTGAGTAGTTCCGATCTGGACTGGGAATCAGTGTATGTCGCTTTGGTTGATGAGCGCTGGGTAGAGTTTGCCCACGACAAAAGCAATGAAGCCTTTACTGTAAAACACCTGATCCAGAATAAAGCGGCAGTTGCCAATCTGGTAGGAATGAAAAATTCGGCAGACACAGCTGCCGAAGGTTTGGATGATTGTGAAAGTGCTTACCAGCAATTGGCCCAACCATTTGATGTAACCATTCTGGGCATGGGTTCCGATGGTCATACCGCCTCACTATTCCCTCATGCGCAGGGTCTGGATGAAGCGTTGAACCCGGAGTCTGAGCAGTTATGCGCTGCGATTATCGCCAAACAAAGCGAAGTTACCGGTGCAATTACCGAGCGCATGACTTTGACCCTGGCTGGTTTGCTGCGCTCCAGAACTCTGGTGTTGTTAATTACCGGCGATGAAAAGCTGGCGGTGTTGCGTGCAGCCCAAGCGGGCACAGATGTAAAAGAAATGCCGATTCGCGCTGTTTTGCAACAACAAAAAGTGCCTGTAGTTGTCTACTGGGCGCCCTGATTTTACGATTTATGAGATAACCCTTACCCGTTATCTTTTCGATTTTTTTGAACAACGAGGGACATACAGTGGCTTTAACTATCGATCAAATTGTCAGAGTGGCGCCAGTCGTACCCGTTATGGTGGTGGAGCGTATTGAAGATGCAGTGCCTTTGGCCAGAGCGCTCTATAATGGTGGCTTGAAAGTTTTGGAGATTACCCTGCGTACGCCTTGTGCGTTGGATGCTATCACCGCGATGGTGGAAGCTCTGCCTGATGACGCCGTGATTGGTGCCGGCACTATCATTACTCCGGCAGATTTGGAAAAAGCCGTGAAAGCGGGATCAACATTTTTGGTGAGCCCGGGCACTACACCCGCATTGATCGAAGCGGCCAAAGCTTGTCCGGTGCCTTTGTTGGCTGGTGTTGCAACACCAACTGAAGCAATGAATCTCTACGTGCAAGGTTTTACCCATCAGAAATTCTTCCCGGCTGAAGCAGCGGGTGGCGTGCCTATGTTGAAATCAATTGCTGGTCCCTTGCCGCAGATTACTTTCTGCCCAACCGGCGGTATTGATTTGGCTAAAGCGCCAAGTTATCTGGCCCTGCCTAACGTGCATTGTGTTGGCGGCACCTGGATGGCCCCTAAAGAATTGATGAAAGCCGGACGCTGGGACGAAATCGAGCGTTTGGCTCGTGAAGCAGCCAGTCTGCCACGCAGTTAAACGGACGGGCGCGGCTTGCTGTGCCCCAATGAATAGAAAAATGGGCGTAGATCAAACGCCAGAACAGGGCGCAGCAAGCAGCGCCCCTACCGCAAATCAGTGAATAGCTTATTAGGAGAATGTAATGATTAGAGTGGCAATTAACGGTTACGGTCGTATCGGTCGCAATGTGCTGCGTGCCTTGTATGAATCAGGCAAGCGCAATCAAATCCAGATTGTTGGCATCAATGATTTGGGTGATGCTCATCTCAATGCTCACCTTACAAAATACGATTCAGTGCATGGTCAATTTAACGGGACCGTTAAATTTGAAGGCGACACTATGTTTGTCAATGGCGATTCAATCCGCATTACTTCCGAACGCGATCCAGCCAAATTACCCTGGGGCGAATTGAATGTTGATGTAGTGTACGAATGTACCGGCATTTTCACCAGCAAGGAAAAAGCGGGCTTGCATTTGGCCGCTGGTGCCAAAAAAGTCATCATTTCTGCTCCAGGTACTGATGTTGATGCCACCGTGGTATTCGGTGTAAATGACAAAGTATTGAAAGCGTCTGACACGATTATTTCCAACGCATCTTGCACCACTAACTGTTTGGCTCCGATTGCCAAAGTGTTGAACGATAGTTTCGGCATCGTGCAAGGTTCTATGACCACCATTCACTCCTATACCAACGATCAAGTACTGTCTGACGTATTCCATAAAGACATCTATCGCGCGCGCTCTGCCACCCAGTCAATGATTCCTACTACGACTGGTGCCGCAAAAGCAGTCGGATTGGTATTGCCGGAATTGAAAGGCAAGATGGATGGTATTTCTGTGCGTGTTCCTACCATCAACGTCTCTTTGGTGGACCTCAACGTATTGGTAGAAAAAGACGTAAGTGTTGAAGCAGTTAACGCAGCGATGAAAAAAGCAGCTGAAACTGAAATGCCAGGTGTCCTGGCGTTTGTAGATGAGCCTCTGGTATCTATCGATTTCAACCACAACCCGCACTCTTCCAACTACGACTCGCTGCAAACCAAAGTGTATGGCAAGTGGGTAAAAGTGTTGGCCTGGTACGATAACGAGTGGGGTTTCTCCAACCGTATGCTGGATAACACCCTCGCACTCATGTCAGCTAAATAAGAGAACCATCATGTTAAGACGTACAAAAATCGTCAGCACTCTGGGGCCGGCTTCTGAATCGGCAGAAGTGTTGGAAAAACTGATTCTGGCTGGTGTGAATGTGGTTCGTTTGAACTTCTCCCACGGCTCACCTGAAGATCACAAGCGCCGTGCGGAAATGGTTCGCGAAATAGCCGCCAAGCACAACCGTTTTGTTGCGGTGTTGGGTGATCTGCAAGGGCCAAAAATCCGTGTGGCGCGTTTTGCCGAAGGTAAAATTCATCTCACAGTAGGCGACAAATTTATTTTGGATGCCGCCCTGGGTCGCGATGAGGGTAATCAGCAGCAAGTGGGTATCGACTACAAAGAATTACCCAATGATTGTAAGCCTGGCGATGTACTCTTGCTCGATGATGGCCGTGTAGTGTTGACCGTCGATAAAATTGAAGGCACACGCATTTATACCACCACCAAAGTTGCTGGCCCTCTGTCAAACAACAAGGGTATTAACCGTCAAGGTGGCGGTCTGACTGCGCCTGCATTGACTGAAAAAGATATCGCCGATATCAAAACTGCCGCAGAAATCGATGTGGATTATCTCGCTGTGTCTTTCCCTCGCTCAGCTGAAGACATGGATTTCGCGCGCAAATTAATGGTCGCAGCGGGTGGTCGCGCCGGTTTGGTTTCCAAGGTTGAGCGCGCCGAAGCAGTTGCTGATGACGCAACGCTGGACGGGATTATCCTCGCCAGCGATGCAGTTATGGTAGCGCGCGGTGACCTGGGTGTTGAGATTGGTGATGCAGCGCTGATTGGTGTACAGAAGCGCATTATTGCCCGTTCCCGTGCACTCAATAAAGTGGTAATCACCGCGACCCAGATGATGGAGTCGATGATCAACAGCCCATTGCCAACCCGTGCAGAAGTATTTGACGTAGCTAACGCAGTGCTCGACGGTACCGATGCCGTAATGCTTTCGGCTGAGACTGCTGCGGGTAGTTTTCCGGTTGAAACAGTAGAAGCGATGGTGCGTATTATCCTCGGTGCTGAAAAACATCCGACGGCCAGTTTTGACAACTACCGCATGGACCAGGCGTTCAGTACCGTTGATGAATCAATTGCATTGGCATCGATGTTTACTGCCAACCATCTTCACGGGGTCAAGGCAATTATTTGCTTTACTGAAACTGGCAGCACTCCGCGCTTGATGTCCCGTGTCGGTTCGCAATTGCCAATCTTTGCCTTCTCGCGTCACGTGAGCACACAGCGCAAAGTGGCTATGTATCGAGGTGTTCTACCCATTGCGTTTGATACCGACAGCGCTCCTTCTGCAGACGATTTTGTACGTGCAATTGCAATGCTTAAAGCACAAGGTACTTTAGCTGATGGTGATTTGGTGATTGTTTCCAGCGGTGATACTACCTTGCTGGGCGGCACTAACACCATGAAGATCCTGCGTGTTGATGACACGATGAAATAGTGTTGTCCCAATGAAGAAAACGGCAGCTAGTCTGCCGTTTTTTTTGTCCGGAATTTACCTCGAATTACGGGAGTTAATGGTGAGACTATTACAGATTACTTTGCTCTTTTTATTGATGCTGCCTGGCACAGTGACGACTGCGCTTGAATTGAACGGTGAATGGCAGCAGGGCGGGGTTATTATCGGCAAGGTACCGCAGGGCACCCACGTGGAATATCGCGGAAAAAAATTACAAATATCTGCTGCTGGTGAGTTTGTCATCGGATTGGGGCGCGATGCTGCTGCGCAAGCGAGTCTGGTAACCATTGCGCACAATGGTGCGCGCAAAGAGCATCGCTTTGCAGTGAAACAGCGTACTTACAAGATCCAGAAAGTAACCGGAGTTCCGCAGCAGACTGTAGAGCCGGATCCGGCACAGGTTGAGCGCGCCAAACGCGAAGCGCAGATGGCTGCCGATGCGCGTAAAGGCGATCTGCCACTGACATTTTTCTCGCAGAAATTTGAGTGGCCACTCATCGGGCCGGTGACAGGTGTCTATGGCAGCCAACGTTTTTACAATGGTGTCCCCAATTCACCCCACTATGGGGTAGATATAGCGAAGCCGGTAGGCACATTGGTAAAGGCACCTGCGGGTGGCGTAGTTACCCTTGTGCATCCCGATATGTTTTTTTCCGGCGGGACCTTGATTATCGATCACGGTCATGGCCTTTTATCGACATTTATTCATTTGAGTGAAGTGTTGGTAAAAACAGGTGATGCGATAACCCAGGGGCAGGCTATTGCAAAAGTGGGTAAAACCGGACGTGCGACAGGACCGCATCTGGATTGGCGGATGAACTGGTTTGAAGAGCGGGTTGATCCGCAACTGTTGGTTGCCCCTATGCCTGCAGAATAAATGCAGCAAATTTTGATTTGTTTTTTTGTTCATAACGGATTCACTATGAAACGCATCGCCCTGTTT
>JAJQJO010000251.1 GCA_021323495.1 Cellvibrio sp.
CGGAAAAAATGTCCGTGTTTCACCGGTCGCAGTAACTCACGGTGGCATCACTGTATCGGTCGCGGAAAGTTTGACGGTGAGCCAGCCCAATTCATTCGGCGATGGCCGGACAGTGGTTGTACCCAGCAGTAATGTGCAAGCTGAGGAAGAGAACAATCCCATGTTTAAGTTTGCGCCCGGCGCAAACCTTGATGACATAGTGAAATCAGTTAACAACGTTGGCGCATCACCCAGTGATCTAATGGCGATCCTTGAAGCCTTGAAACAAGCGGGTGCACTTAAAGCTGAATTGGTGGTGATCTAAATGTTGCCCATCGACACTGGTGCCCAGATGTCCAAAGTTCAGGATTCCTATCTTGACCCTAACTCCCTGAATTCAATCAAGGCGATGGGGCGCGATAAAGATCCGCAGGCATTAAAAGAAGTCGCAAAAAAATTTGAAGCCATGTTTGTGCAACAAATGTTGAAGACTATGCGCGAAGCCAACGATGTGTTTGGCGAAGGGAATTATTTTGATAGCCAGACCTCGCGCTTTCATCGCGATATGCTCGACCAGCAAATGGTATTAAACCTGACCAGTGGCAGTGGCATAGGGTTGGCGGATCATTTTTATAAACAAATGCTGGAAAACTACGGTACTGGAATGAAGCCGGAATCGGCGTTGGAAAACCCTGGTAACGAGGGCGAGCTCGCCGCGCCGGTTGAGTACAAACAATCTGGCAGGCAAGTTCCCGATACTGTTGCTCCCGATGAGCTGGATAACTGGGTAGACGAATTTATGCGGATGAGTGACAACACGCATCTGCAAACCATTTTTTCTGAAACAGGAGCTGATCCTTCGGACGCCGCCGGACAAATTCCGGCAACGATAAATTACGCATTGATTCCTGCGTTGCTGAGCAAGCCACAACCGGCAAGCCCCCGTGTAGGGCAAAAGGCGAGCATTAGCAGCACACAGGAAAACTTTGTAATGATGCTGAAACCCCATGCAGAAAAAGCGGCCGCTGAATTACAGGTTAATGCAGATGTATTGATTGCGCAGGTTGCGTTGGAAACCGGCTGGGGCAAACACGTCATTCATGATAAGCAAGGTGATAACAGTTTTAATTTATTCAATATCAAAGCGGGTAGCCAGTGGCAGGGCGATAAAGTGAATGTGTCCACGCTGGAATATCGCGATGGTATCGCGGCCAATGAAAAATCGGATTTCCGCAAATACACAGATTACTCGGAAAGTTTTTCAGATTACGTGCGGCTGATGAAAAATAATCCCCGCTATCAACAAGCGTTGGCGGCAGGTACTGATTCTGCTGCTTATGCCGATGCACTCCAATCGGCAGGCTATGCGACTGATCCGGCCTATGCGAAAAAAATCAAGCAATTGCTCAACAGCGATTTGCTTAAGGGTGCCAATGCAATCCAATCGGTCAGCGATTTGGATGCGATCAAGGATTTACAATCCGATGTGCAATCTGTTCTCACAATATCGACGAGCCTTCGTCGCCAATTAATGGAGTAACATTATGTCCGGCATCCTTTCTAACGCCGTTTCCGGCTTGCAGGCCAGCCAGAATGCGCTGCGCACTGCCGGGCATAATATTTCCAATGCCAATACGGCTGGCTATTCGCGCCAGGAAGTTAATTACGCTACACGCCCTGAACAAAGTATTGGCGCAGCTGGTTTTATTGGTTCAGGTGTTAACACCACATCTATTGAGCGCGTGGTCAATGAGTTCGTCACTGCGCAATTGCGGCTCGATACGACGACTTATAATCAACTGAATAAATTCAATACCAATATTGGCAAGATAGATAAGTTGTTTGCTGATGTCAGCACGGGTTTATCCGGTGCGCTGCAAACTTTTTTTGCTGCTATGCAAAATGGCGCGAACGACCCTGCGTCTACACCGGCGCGGCAATTAATTGTGACCGAATCAGAAAGCCTGGGTATTCGTTTTAATAATCTGCATCAACGTTTGAGCGATATTGAAGGGCAGGTAAATGGTGAGGTGCAAACCATTACCTCACAGGTGAGTTCCCTGGCAAAATCCATCGCCGTACTGAATCAGGCGATTGCTGAAAACCGTGCGTCAGGAAATGGTAATCAACCCAATGACCTGATGGATAAGCGCGATGAAGAGTTGCGTAAATTATCAGAATTAGTGTCGTTGCAAATTGTCAACCAGGACGACGGTGACGTTAATGTATTTATTGGTAATGGCCAACCTTTGGTGGTGGGTACCCAGGTCAGCTCGTTTAGCGTGACCAATGATGGCAAAATCCAGATCAAAAGTAACAACGCGGTAATGGATATCACCAACCAGATTTCAGGTGGGCAAATCGGAGGCTTGTTGCATTTTCGCGATGAGGTTTTGTTCCCTACTATGAATGAATTGGGGCGCATTGCGCTGGCGATGGCTGACGAATTTAATACCCAGCAACAGCAGGGTATAGATTTGGATGGTGACTACGGTCAAAAAATGTTTGGCGATATCAATGACCCTGTGCTCGCTGCCAATCGTGTTTTGCATGGCCAGAATGCCGTGCCACATGACCGCATTATTTCCGTCACCATTGATGACACCAGCAAACTTACCACCAGTGATTACAGCTTCCAGGTCATTCCCAATAGCACCAATTATTTGGTCACCCGCCTGTCCGATAACTCGGTGGTGGAGCAGGGCGTATTGACCGGTGCCTATCCCGCTACTATTTCGTTTGATGGTATTACCGTCAATCTAACCAGTGGTTCGTTTCAAGGGGGTGATTCATTTACGATTCAACCCACCAAGAATGCCTCGCGTGATATCCATTCTGAATTAAAACGTTCGGAAGATTTGGCATTTGCATCGCCTATTCGTACAGCGGGAAATAGCAGTAATTCAGGCAGCGGGTTAATCAGCCCCGGTGAAGTATTAAGTTTGGTGGATGCCAACGGCAACCGATTGCCCGCATTTATGGAGCCGGGAAAAATTTCGCCCCCCATCCTGGTTCGTTTTACTTCGGCAACCACTTACGATGTGCTGGACAACTCCGACCCGGCAAATCCAAAAGATCTGGTTCCCGCGATGCGCGACCAAACCTTTATTCCCGGTGAACGCAATAATATTTTTACCGGTGACATTGGTGAAACCCGCGTAATAGGAAATGGTGACAGGCTCGGGTTGCCCGTCGGTCGCACAGCGCAAACCGCTACCCAGGCGCCGGATTTACCAGGCCCAATGACACCCGCCAGTCTGCCCCAGTCCAATGGGTACCTCGCTGAACAATTGCGGTTTACCTATGTAGATCCCGCAACCGGTTCTGTCAGTAGTAAAAGTATTACCACCACCTCGGGTGCATCCGCTGCACAGACAGCGGCGCAAATCAGTGCTGTATCCGGTGTATCGGCCAATGCCTATACCACAGCAACGATTACTGATATCAATTTTGATGCAGCAACATTTGCCCCACCATTGCAGTTATCGGTTAATGGTGAAAATTTATTGGAATATGATTTTACCAACACCGCGTTTCCGATAGAGATGCCAGACCCTAATGTCAGTGAAGCTGACTTTAATGATTACCTGGCGGCGCGCATCAACAGCAACGACAATTTAAAAGCCCTGGGCATTCGTGCACAGAGCGGTAACAATCCGATTACCGGCGCACCTGAACTACAGTTGGTAGCATCTTCCGGTGTGAATCTTGATATACGTTTGTCTGCATCCAATTCCGCCACCAATTCGATTGATGTCAATGACGGCAATGGCAATCCCAACGTGCGTTTGGTTGGGCAAGATGATCCTTTGACGGTTGGCACCATAGAGCAGAGCGCGGTTACTGTCGGGGGCCGGATCGATATCACCATGGCGAATGGTGTTAGTTTGCAAACTTCACCTTCAAATAGTTCTTTGTTTGGTGATAGCAGTGCGGCGGGTTTTGCTGCGTCATCCTTTATGGGTTACCAGGCGGCGATCAGTGGCCAACCTAAAGCAGGTGATACTTTTACCCTGGGTTTTAATACCGATGGTAAAAATGATAACCGCAATGCGTTGGCGATGGTCGCATTGGAAACTGAAGCAACCATTGAAGGCGACAGCCTGAGTTTTGGTGATGGCTATACAAAACTGGTCGAAGAGGTAGGTACCAAAAGTAGTCTCGCAAAAATCAATACTGAAGCAAGCAGAAGTTTGTTAGAGCAAAGCCAATCGATGCGCGACGGTATTTCAGGCGTGAATCTCGATGAAGAAGCTGCAGACCTGATTAAATTCCAGCAACTCTATCAAGCTAACGCACAGGTTATTTCAGTTGCACGCGAATTATTTGATACGCTCTTGAGTTCGCTTTAATTAAAATAAAAGTTGGATCACTTTGTGCATTATCTAAATCATGAATCCCGGCAGGGGCAATTTTTTGCCGCTTTGCTTGCCGCAACAGGAGAGCATGAACATGCGCGTTTCCACATCACAAATTTACAGCATTGCAACGCTCGGTATGAGTCAGGCGCAATCGGCCGTTACCAAAACCCAGGAGCAAATGGCGACCGGTAAACGGGTGCTGTCGCCTGCAGATGATCCGGTTGCTGCGACCACGATTTTGCAATTAAATATGGAAATCGCACGCACTGAACAATACAAAAAAAATATCGATGTGGCAGAGACCAGTTTGAATCTTGAAGAGACCAACATGCAGACGGTGGTCGATCTGGTCCAACGCATCCGTGAACTGGCCGTAAAGGCCGGTAATACCACGGTAAATACCGCAAAAGATTATGATGCACTTGCCGCCGAGGTAGATACTCGTATTGGTGAATTACTCAATTTGCAAAATACCCGCAATGCCAGCGGCCAATATATTTTTGCCGGTTACCAAAGCGGTACCAAACCATTTGTAGATGATGGTGGTGGAAATTTTGCATATGTAGGTGATGAAGGGCAATTGCGTTTGCAGGCGTCCGCATCGGTCAGTGTTCCGGTCAGCGATTCAGGAAAAAAATTATTTGTTGATATTCCCAGCGGCCACAATACCTTTAATACCTCGGAAAGCCCTGCGAATAAATCGTCACCACCGGCGATTATCACCGTAGGTCAGGTGATCGACCAGGAAGCGTTTGACAAGCTTTATCCTGATGATTTAATCGTTACTTTTACCAGGACAGCATCCACTATCAATTACTCCGTCACGCAAAAATCCAATGGGAAACAACTATTGGTGGATCAACCCTATACCTCGGGGGCTGACATTAATGTGGCGGGTACAAGGTTCCAGATACTAGGCAACCCGTATCCGGGTGAAGCGGCTGTTGCGGCTGACCTGGATTTTGGTGCGGTAGGCGCATTTGATTTTTCGCTGGCCAATACGCCGATATCCATCACCGTGGGTGGTAGGACTGAAACGCTAATGCTGGATCAAAATGTTACCAACGCTGCGGATTTGGCTGCAGCATTTAATACCGGCCCCGGCAATGCAGCCAAGCTCGCAAATTTGGGTATTACGGTTGATGCCGCCGGTTTCCACTCGGTAACGGGTTTAAATATTGTTGTTGGCAACGGCACTCCCAATACTGATGCAGCCTTGGGGTTCGCGACCCAGGGTGCGGGTACCAGTTCGGTAAATTTGCCGTTTGCATTTGCAGCAGCGCAGAATTTCAGTGCTACGCCATTAACGTTCCAACTGGAAGTGAATGGAAAAACAGAAAATATTACGTTTAACCAAAATATTACCAACGCCACTGATTTGGCCAATGCGTTTAATAATCCCACCAACGCAGCGCAACTTGCACGTTTGGGATTGACCGTGACCGATCAGGGGATTATTTCCAATTCCAATGCGGTAGTCACGATCAAAGGTGGCAATTCCATGTTGGATAGTGTTACCGGCTTGAATACCCAAGGCACTGGTACATCAACAACGCGTGGCCGGTTAGTAGTACCGGGTGATAGTTTTTTTGTTGAGTCCTCCGATAAGCAAGGTTTGTTGACAACGCTTTCTCGTTTTAGCGATGCGATGAAAAATGTAGAAGACACACCGGAAAGCAAAGCGGTATTGGCGGAGTTGGTGGGTAAGACCTTGACCAATCTGGAGAACTCCATCACTAGCCT
>JAJQJO010000252.1 GCA_021323495.1 Cellvibrio sp.
AATGACGGCAAGGACGAGCGCAATGGTAGGGAATGCTGGGTAGGCAATAGCAACAAACGGGCGGTCGAGGAAGGGTTCTTTGATGCGCAGCGCAAATAAACTCAGCATGGAGACGATGTACATCACAATCGCACCAAACACTGCCATGGTGATTAAATTGGCAGTCAGGGTCATGCCATTAAATTGCAAATCGTCGCTCAGGATAGCCGCTATACCCACCACAGCACCGGCGATAATGGCGCGGTGCGGTGTGTTGAACTTTTCATTCACCACCGAAAAATAAGCGGGCATATAACCGGCGCGTGCCAGCGCAAAAATCTGGCGTGAATAACCGAGAATAATGCCGTGAAAAGACGCGACCAAACCAAATAAACCAATCCACACCAACATATGCAACCAGTTACTGTTTTCTCCCACAATTACTTTCATCGCTTGCGGCAGCGGGTCATTAATATTGGAAAGCGTGCGCCAATCACCTACGCCACCGGCAAATACCATTACACCCATGGCGAGTACTACCAGGGTTAAAATACCACCGATATAGGCCCGGGGAATGGTGCGGCGGGGATCTTTTGCTTCCTCGGCAGCCATGGCCACACCTTCGATTGCGAGGAAAAACCAGATTGCAAAAGGGATTGCAGCGACTATGCCGGTAATAGCGCCGGCACTGAATTCTGTTTCACCGGCCCAACCATTGGCCACAAAATTAGCGAAGGAAAATCCGGGAGATACCACACCCATAAATACCAGTAATTCAAAAATCGCCAACACCGTAACCAGTAACTCAAAAGTTGCAGCGATACGTACGCCGACGATATTTAACCCCACAAAAATAGCATAGGCGCAGATGGCAAAGGTTTTTGGATTTACCTCGGGAAATTGCACATTTAAATAAGCACCAATGGCCATCGCAATGGCGGGCGGTGCGAATACAAATTCAATCAACGTAGCGAAGCCGGCAACAAATGCCATCCGGGGGCCAAAGGCGCGGCGCGCATACGCAAAAGGCCCGCCCGCATGGGGAATGGCGGTCGATAATTCAGTGAAGCTGAAAATAAATGTGGTGTACATAATTGCGATGACGATGGTAGTGACTAAAAAGCCGAGTGTGCCGGCTTTATCCCACCCGTAACTCCAGCCAAAATATTCACCGGAAATTACCAATCCCACCGCCAGCCCCCATAGGTGCCAGGCATTCAAAGAATTTTTCAGACTTGTACTCATCGCTACGCCCTCTGTAATGGATTTGACGATCATGGATGCGCTTCTCTTGCGGAAACCATAGCGGTGTTCAGCAGGATTCATACCACCGGCATGGTGGGACTAAAATGCAAACAGAAGGTTGAATGGTGACGTATGGTTTAATTGCGGGCCTATTTGCTAAGTAATTGAATAGCCGTTAATTAATGGCTAAGTAAAAATTTGTTTTATGTGGTTGTCATATATTTTCACAAAAAAACTGACCACTACAGACAGTTTTTTATGCTGCACAAATGGTCAGGTATTTGGTTGGCAGGACGGTAATTGGCACCAAAATGGCGCTTTAATTTATTAAGCCCCGATCATTTTTTCCAATATTCTGGTTTTTTGTTCGCCCTGGATTTGGTTAAATCCGGCACCGGCCAGCTCGGCGCTGGCGATGCGTTTGGTGGGGTTAGTGTGGATAATTTGCATAATCAATTTGCGCAATGGTTTTGGAGTGTTGCGCAGCCGCCAGCGACTTTTTAAGCCCCAATAATCTGCTGTGGGTAGGTTGCCGGTAAATAATTGGAACAGGATTGCACCCAGTGCATAGACATCGGCGCCGGTTGAAACGGGTTCGTTGGCCGGTTGGTACCAATGGCCATCACCACCGTAACTGTGTGGGGGAAAACCAAAGTCACTTAATTTGAGATGATTTTTTTCGGCAAATAAAATATTGCTCGGGCGCAAATTGCCATGCACGATTCCATAGGAATGGGCGCAGGCGAGGGCGTTGCAAAGTTGTTGGGCGATCGTCAAGCACTGCCCCAGGCTGAGCGATTGGGTGAGTCGCTCTTGTAAACTGCCTCCGGGTAAATATTCCATCGCGCTAATAAATACGCGCGAATTTTTCCCTGTGCCGTAAATGCGCGCAATATGCGGATGTTGCACTTGTGTCAATTTTGCTGCGTATTGTGGCGCATTGCCAAGGTGATCAAGATTTTGTTTTTTGATTACCAAAAATCGTTGGCGATTAGGGTCGTTCACTAAATAGGTTGCGCCAAACGGATTTTCTTTTAATACATCAAGCAAGGTGTAATTGGGCGGAATATTGTCGCGCGTGGATTCTGTGCCCCAGCGATTTACCTGTAAATGCCGCCCTTGGGCAAGCAATAATAATTGTTGACGAATTTCATCGACTGATGTCGGGCGTTGGTTTGGATTAGCCTCAATGCAGCGGTTGATTAAAGGGCGCAGTGTGGGGATGATGGCGTATTTGTCCTGCGCCGGCGGGATAGCGTAAGTTTCTTCACTTGCCATCGCCGGCACGACACCAAAAATCAATTCATGCATTAATACACCGAGTGAATAAATATCGCTCCGTTGATTGGTGCGTGAAGTACCTTCGCGCTGTTCCGGTGCCATATAGGCACCCGTGCCCATTATCATTTCCTGGCCGGGTTCGACGGCGTCTTTATCGGCGGCCTTTTTATTGACAGTAAAATATCCCGCGATACCAAAGTCCACCAAATAGGCGTGGCCATCATAATCCACCAGAATATTGGCGGGTTTAATATCGCGGTGTACCACATTATTACGATGTGCGTACACAAGCGCGCCGCACAGCTGGATCAAAATATCCAATTTGCGCGTGAGGCTGATATCTTTGCGCGGCAGCACCGTTTCCAATGAAATGCTTTTGACATAAGGCATCACAAAATAGGGCAGTTGTTGCTCGCTAATACCTTTATCAATTATCTGGATAATATTGGGATGGTTCAGCCGGGCCACCAACAGGCATTCCTGTTCAAACTGCTGTTGGATCGCGGGATCCTGGTTCAAGCTCGCATCCAGCACTTTAATTGCTACTGGTCGGTCGAGTGAATTTTGTACCGCCAGATATACCTTGGCCATACCGCCTTCACCCAGCAGCGTTTTAATGTGATAACCGGGAATTGTCTGCACGTCCAATCTCTCGCAAGTGTTATGGCTGGAGTATAGATCGCCTTGGTGCAGGCGTTTATAAAGTTTCCTGCGCTGGTATCAATGGCTATTTGGCGGCACACTATCGCCATCATATCCACGTACAAACGGGTCAACAGAATGGATAATCATCTACTGCAATTAAGCCAACGCCTTGGTGAACAATTACTGCAGCGCAACTGGCGCATTGCTACCGCTGAATCCTGCACGGGCGGCGGAGTCGCCGCTGCTATCACCGCAATTCCAGGAAGCTCCGCGTGGTTTGAATACGGCATCGTCAGCTACGCTAATGCCGCCAAAGAAAAGTTGCTTGGTGTGTCCAGTGAGACACTAATCAAGCAAGGCGCAGTCAGCGAGGCGGTAGTAATCGAAATGGCACGCGGTGTACTTGCACTGTCGGGCGCTGATATAGCGGTTGCTATTAGTGGTGTTGCAGGGCCGAGTGGAGGCTCGCCTGAAAAACCGGTAGGTACTGTCTGGTTTGCCTGGGCGACGGCGGCGGGAGAAATTGAAACTGAGTTGAAGTGGTTTGATGGGGATAGGGCGGAGGTGCAGAAGATGGCGGTGGCTTTTGCACTAAAAGAATTATTGGTTCTGGTTTAGTTTATTTGCAAAATATTAATGCCCGTTTTTTACGGGCATGATTGTTATAGCTCTTTTCATTTCAGCAACACAATATTCGCCTCAGGCAAATAACACTCTGTTTGCAACAATCCTTTATGGATATTAAATGATGTAGTCGATACGGCGCTATTTTTCTGCGCCAGGAAAATCGATTGGTTTGAGGTTGCGTAATCCTGGTAGTAAACATCCGACTCCTGGCAAATGCCGCCACTCATAAAATAAATACCGTTCATATCTGCTTTAAGCAATTTACCGTATTCGTCGAGGCTCGGGGTGATTCGTTCAAGCACATCATCGGTGCCACGCAGTGCCCAAAGGCCGTTTTCGCCAACGTATTGGAAATAGACATCCCCTCCGTATTCGATCGCGGAACCGACTGCACCGAAGGTTAGTTGTTTGTGTTGCTCGCCTTCAATGCGCCATAAGTTCCTGACGCTGCCATTATGTTTCAGGGCAAATAACCGGTTGGTAATAGGGAAATAAGCGATTGGTTCGATTTTGTCGGTGCCGTCCAACAACAATCCTGTTTCATTGGCCAGTAAATTATGATGATAGAGTTGGTTGTCAGCATTGAAGATAATATGCTCGCCATCATCAGACCAAATGATGGCATCAACTTTTTTCGGCACGGGTTGTTTGGTGAGTTGACGTTCCTGGCCTGCTTCTACTAACCATAAATGAATCTGGTTGTTGCGCACCGAGGCATAGACTATTTTCTCGCCGTTGGGTGAAAAACTGGCGGCGTAATTAAAATCGGTATTTTCAGTGAGGCGGGTTTGGGTTTTGTCCAGCCCAGTCAGCAAAATATTGGAGCTGCGTTTTTCTTCCGTATAAAAAATCCCGCTGCCGTCCGCACTATAATGCGGGCGCGAAAAGTTTTTGTCCTTGCTATCGGCGAGCGGAATAGGTACTTGTTTTCCATCCAGATACACCGCAAACAATCTGCGCTCCGCTTCGGCAAAAACCAGGACACCACTGCCATCAGGAATCCAACTGATATCGGCGGCCCCTATGTCCAGTTTGGTGCGGCCTATCGATTCTTGTTGAGGATTTAAAAAATCAATCTGGACTTTATTTTTATTCAGGCTCGCAATGGCGGTCCGTTGATTGAGGACGGTGCTGGCAACAGGATTCACTGCGCCTTCAAATTCGTCCAGCAATTTTAATTGTTGATCCAGAATAGAATAGCGATAGCGTCCGTTGCCAGAATTGGGTCCTTGCTTGGCAACAATTTCCAATGTGTTTTCATCCCACCAGGTTACACTGTAAATAAGCCCTTGCCATTGGCTGAGTTGCTGTTTTTCCAATAGGCGTTCCTGGGCCAAATCCAATGCGAAGATATGAAAGGAATAAAGATAATTGGATGGTTGATAAAATCGTGTACCCAAGGGCAGTCCATCGCGTCGTTTTACTTCTATTGCCACCAGATTTTTCCCGGCAGGTGACCAGGCTAATTTGAACCAGGTTCCGTCGCTATTAGCGATGCGCCAGTCTTTGCCCACCGCATTGCGGATCACAATTTCGCTTTCCGTCCCGTTTCTTGCAGCGTCCGGTTGATTTGCATTCAGCTTCTCACGGATATAGGCGAGGTGTTGATTATCCGGATGTGGTGTTGCACTCCGTTCATGCCCGGTTTCATTGGTGTAGCCTTGCGCGGTATTAAAAACTGTCTGGTGATTGTTTGGTATGTAAATGGTGTGCCAGTTAATCCCTTTATAAATAGCAGCGAGCGCTATCAGGATGAAGATCATCGAGAGCGCAGCAAGCCATTTGCGATACTTGTCCGCTTTGACTACCGGGGCATCAACTGCCGCGGTTTCTTCGGCGGTAGCGGGTGATGGCGAGGTGAGGAACTGCGGCTCGATCAAAAGCTGGTAGCCACGCTTTGAATAATGCGCAATCAATTCCTGGTCGCCGACCAGCTCAGCCAAAGCACTGCGCAACGCGTTAATACTTTTTTGTACCGAGCCATGGGTGACTACACGTCCCTCCCATAAACGCTCAATCAGTTCTTCATTACTGATCACCCGACCTTGGTTGCAGGCGAGATAATGCAGCACTGCCATTGCCTTTGGTTGTAGCTTAAGGCTTTGGTCGCGTGCCCACAGTGTGTTGTGTGAGGGAGACACTTTAACCTCACCCAGCATAAAACCGGTTTCTTGATGGGCGTTCATTACAGCCTGGAACCTGTTGCAGTCAGCATGGT
>JAJQJO010000253.1 GCA_021323495.1 Cellvibrio sp.
GAAGAGGATGCTTTCCCCTTGTTCACGCGCCGTATGCAACAGCTCGGTAACATCAACCATCATCGGCAATAATTGCTCAGCCCACAGCTTGCAATCGGCCATCACTTTATCGAAGTCCACTGCTTCAACTTTGAAATAATTGGTCAACACAAAGTTGTGGTAACTGAGGATTTCTTTAAGCTTGACTGCAAAACTTTGCAGGTCAACCAGATCGCCCAAACGCAACCCCCGACGTGCAACCTTATCTTCATATGCCGGGCCAATGCCACGGCCAGTGGTGCCGATTTTGGCATCGCCACGTGCCAGCTCCCTTGCCTGGTCCAATGCCACATGATAAGGAAGGATTAACGGACATGCAGGCGACAGCCGCAAATTTTTACGCACCGAAACACCGGTGTCTTCCAGCCCTTTGATTTCTTTAAGTAGGGCCTCAGGTGATAACACAACACCATTGCCAATCAAGCAAGTGACACCTTCGCGCAAGATGCCAGAAGGGATCAAGTGAAGCACGGTCTTTTTGCCGTCGATCACCAAGGTGTGACCCGCGTTATGGCCGCCTTGGAAACGCGTCACCAGGGAGACCTGATCGGTCAACAAATCTACGATCTTGCCTTTACCTTCGTCACCCCATTGGGTGCCTAATACCACGACGTTCTTGCCCATGACTGGTTTAACTCTCTGTGCTGGATAAAAAGAAAACTGACTGATTAAAGTGCTACGACCTGATAATGGCCGTCTTTTAACACCAATTGGTGCTCACAACCTAGCTCCGCAAGGTTAGCTCCGCTGCTGACTGAAATAATGCGTTGCCCCTGTTTGCGCAAAGTCTGGATCATCTGCCATTGCTGTACATCCCCAGTTTCAATAACGGCGATAGCGGGAACACTCACTTTGCCGAGCAACCCCAATTTGCTGATCGCGGTGATATCAACTGCAAATCCCGTCGCCGGACGGGCGCGCCCGAACACCTCCCCTATGTGATCGTAACGACCACCACTAGCGATAGGGTTGCCATACCCCGGTGCAAACGCGGCAAAGACCAAACCGGTCAAATAGTGATAACCGCGCAATTCGCCTAAATCAAAATAAAGCTCGGCAGCGGGATAGCGCTGCTCGATAACGCGCGCAACCTCATCCAGTTGATCAACGGCAACTTGCGCAGCTTTGACCCCCCTAAATAGTTCCCGCGCCTTTTGTAAAACAGCTTTATTGCCCGCTAATGTCGGCAGGGCCAAAAACAATTCAGCCTTGGCTGAATCAAAAATAGTTGCAGCTACCCAAGCTCGAATTTCGGTTGATGCTTTGCGCTGCAAAAGCTCAAAAAAAGTATCCTCCTGAACTTTAGTCAATGCGGCATCTGCGGCTATCGCGCGGTAGATACCGACATGCCCCAAATCGATATGCAAACGCGGCAATCCCGCTACCTGTAATGATTCCAACAAGAGCGACACAACTTCCATATCGGCAGCGATTCCCGGCTCGCCATAAAATTCAAGCCCGGCCTGGATGGGTGTTCGGGTTGCCCACGGATTTTTGGGTCTGGTATGTGCTACATGGCCGGCATAACACAGACGGTTAGCGCCGGTGCGCTTAAAACTGTGGGCATCCATGCGTGCAGTTTGCGGAGTAATATCAGCGCGGAGGCCCAAGGTGCGGCCACTTAATTGGTCCGTCACTTTGAATGTGAGTAGATCGACATCACGTCCTAAACCAATCAGCAATGAATCGGTATATTCCAGCAGCGGCGGGATCACCATGTCGTAGCCCCAGGTGCTGTATAAATCCAGCAGGCGGCGACGCAAACTATCTATGGCTTTGGCCTCGGCGGGGAGAATTTCCTCCACTCCGTCCGGTAATAGCCAACGATCAGCGTAGGTCATAAGCGACTCTAGGTTAAATGCAGGGTTAATGCGCGATTTAGAGGTAAGGAATCCGGCAAGCACGCATAAAAAAACCGAGCGGCTGGCTCGGTTGCGGCATTTTAACACTGTTTGCCGGGGGATTTGTAGGCCAATCGTATTTAGATTATCCCTAACAACAAATCGCCCGCAGAGCGGGCGATTTCAATTTAGTTCTTACCTTGGGGATCTTTCAAATAGCGGAAGAAATCACTTTTGGGGTCTACCACCATCAGGTCTTCTTTGCCACTAAAGCTGAGACGATAGGCATTAAGGCTGCGCACGAAGCTATAGAATTCAGGATCTTTACTGTAAGCCCCGGCGAAGATAGCCGCCGCTTTGGCATCGCCATCACCGCGGATACGTTCAGCATCCCGGTACGCATTGGCCTCCAGCACAGCGCGTTGCTTATCAGCATCCGCCCCAATAACTTCAGCCTGCTCTTTACCTTGCGAACGATATTCACGTGCCTCTTTCTCACGATCCGCCGCCATGCGCGCAAACACGGATTGGCTGGCTTCCGGTGGGAAATCGATACGTTTTACGCGAATATCCTTAACTTCAATACCGAGCAATTTCACGGCGTCGACATTGATGCTGGCAGTGATCTCACTCATCAACTCGTCGCGCTTGCCAGAAACCACATCGTGCAAGGTGCGGCGGCCAAACTGATTACGCAGGCCATCCGCCACACGCTGGGCCAAACGGTTTTCAGCGGTAGCTTCATCACCGTTAGTCGCCTTGTAGTATGTCTCCACATCTTTCACTTGCCATTTGATGTAGGAATCCACCACCAGGCGTTTGTTCTCGACGGTAAAGAAACTCTCGGGGGTCATATCAGCGGTCAATAACCGACCATCAAATTTACTCACCTTGGCCCAGGGCTTTTTAAAATGCAGACCAGGTTTGATATCTGCCTGAACCAGACGACCAAACTCCAACATGATGGCGCGCTGGTATTCAGTTACCACGTAAACCGAGTTGAAAGCCAGCAGCAACCCAACAATCAAAACAATTAATGAAACAAAACCTTTAGTAGACATTAGCGCATCTCCCGACGAACAAGGGGCTTGGGTGACTCAAGCGACTGGGTAGCACGACTATTAAAACTATCTGTTTGCGCCTGTGGCTCAGCTACCGGTGAACGCGACCCCATGCGATCCAAAGGCAGGTACAGCATATTGTTGCCGCCCTCAACATCCACCATAACTTTGGAAGAGTTTTTCATAACACTCTCCATTGTTTCGAGATAGAGCCGTTGACGGGTTACCTCCGGCGCACGTTTGTACTCGGTCAACAAGTTTTCAAAACGATCCGATTCACCTTCTGCACGGGCGATAACTTCAGCTTTATATGCCTCTGCTTCTTCGATCATACGTTGCGCACGACCACGCGCTTCAGGAATGATGCCGTTGGCATACGCTTGCGCCTGGTTTTTCAACCGCGCCTCATCTTCTTTCGCCTTGATTACATCATCAAAAGCAGAGCGGACCTCCTCTGGCGGACGAGCCTCCTGGATATTCACATTAATAACCTGGATACCAGCTCCATAAGAATCCATATAGGTCTGCAAACGTTGTTTTACTTCGGCAGCAATTGCCTGGCGACCTTCGGACAAAACCTGATTCAATTCCGTAGAACCGATCACATGGCGCACTGCTGAATCAGTCGCGTGACGCAAGCTGACTTCGGGATCTTTTACATTGAGCACATAGGCGCGCACGTCAGAAACATTGAATTGCACAGTAATTGGCAACTCAACAATGCTCTCATCTTCCGTCAACATAAGCCCACGGGACGGATATTGGCGTTCACCGGTCACGTTGACGATATACACTTCGGTGATGAAAGGTGCATTCCAGTTCAAGCCTTCTGTTTTGATTTCGGAGAAAGCACCAAACTTAAGGACTACAGCACGCTCTTTGGCATCAACTTGATAAACACCCGCACCCACATAAAAAACCAGCGCAATGATAGCTGCAATCACAATGAGAGGACCAAAATTGGTACCACCGGAAGATCTGCCGCCCCCTGAGCCACCACCAAAAATGCCATTCAATTTATCTTGAAGCTTTTTAAACGCCTCATCGAGGTCTGGTGGACCGTCATTATTTTTACCGCCGTCGCGGCCGCCCCAAGGGTCTTTATCTTTTCCCGGTTCATTCCAGGCCATAGTTTTTCTCCACGTAGAAAGTAAAGCTGTATTGGGGATGATTAACGAATTTACAACTCCCCGGATAGATCATCCGGCACTGGGGATTGATCATCCCAATTCAAATCCTCAAAAGCCGTAGCTTCTGCACTCAGGATTCGCAATAAATCACTTTTGGGCACCCGTATATACAAGCGGCTGGCGCCATCCTCCCGATACGACTCGGCCATTACTGCCTGCTGGGCGTAGAGCATAGCGCGCAAACGCCCTTGAGTGGGGGTTAGCACCAGGCAACCATTAACAACTTCCTTGCCCAATAACTCAGAAATAGCTTGCGCCAGCAAATCACAACCTACACCGGATTGCGCAGAGAGCCAAACAGCGATGGGCTTGCCCGTCTCATCACGATCCATTTGTGGCCCGGCGTCCGCAAGCAAATCAATCTTGTTATAGACGCGCAACTGGGGCAAATCTGCTGCACCTATTTCCTCTAACACCAGCTCCACTTGCTCGGTATTGCGCATGCGTTCTTCCGCTGCGGAATCTATCACATGCAACAGTAAAGTTGAGTTACTGGCCTCCTCCAATGTCGCACGAAAAGCTTCAACTAACTTATGCGGCAGATGGCTGATAAAGCCTACGGTATCAGCCATAACAACCGCACCAATATCAGATAACTCGATCCGGCGCATGGTGGGATCAAGGGTGGCAAACAATTTGTCCACAGCATAAACATCGGCACCGGTGAGGCGATTAAACAAGGTGGATTTACCGGCGTTTGTATACCCCACTAAAGACACGGTGGGAATAGCGGCTCGCTGCCGCGAGCGACGCCCTTGTTCGCGCTGGGAGCGCACTTTCTCAAGGCGCTGTTCAATCATGCTAATGCGATTGCGCAACAAGCGGCGGTCGGTTTCCAACTGGGTTTCACCGGGACCACGCAAACCTATACCGCCTTTTTGCCGCTCAAGATGAGTCCAACCGCGAATCAAGCGTGTGGCAGTATGACGCAACTGCGCCAGCTCCACTTGCAGCTTGCCTTCAAAGGTACGCGCGCGCTGGGCAAAAATATCCAGGATTAAACCGGTGCGATCGAGCACACGACACTGGAGAACTTTTTCCAGGTTGCGCTCCTGGCTGGGAGTCAAGGTATGATTAAAAATTACCAGCTCAGCCTTATGCTCAGCAACCAGGTCAGCCAACTCTTGCAGCTTGCCCGTACTGATAAGAAATTTTGCGGTGGGAACAATTCGGGAGCCGGTAAGAAAAGCAACAGGATCACCGCCAGCGGATAACACCAGCTCTTCAAATTCACGGGGATCTTCGGCGTCTTGGCCGTGAGATAAATTCAGGTGAACCAGCACTGCCAGTTCACCCGATTCAGGGCGATCAAAAAACAATTAGCGACCTCGAGGTTGTATCAATGATTTGATAAATTACTCGACTTGCTCGTCTTCTTCGCCTTCGATACCACCCGCTTCGTTCAGCAGAGGTACGCGTACTGCACGTGATGGAACTACAGTGGAGATCGCATGCTTGTAAACCATTTGGCTTACGGTATTTTTTAACAGCACGACAAATTGATCAAATGACTCAACCTGACCCTGT
The DNA here is from genome assembly GCA_021323495.1 of Cellvibrio sp. GTDB lineage: Bacteria > Pseudomonadota > Gammaproteobacteria > Pseudomonadales > Cellvibrionaceae > Cellvibrio. Next base: position 5,659 of record JAJQJO010000253.1, read on the forward strand.
AACTTGATTCCATTTACCAGATAAATGGATACAGGCACACGTTCTTTACGTAGAACGTTCAGGTAAGGGTCTTGTAAGCTATGCCCTTTTGACATGTTTATCTCCTAGGGACAATAAAAATTATAGTAATTACCCACCCAGAACACCTAATACATCCAAGAAGGAGGGGGTGGAAGAAAGCATGAAAATCTGACTAGGGTTCTCACGTAGGCATTATATGGCTTCGCACCCTATAAAATTCAAGGCGCAACGCACAATTTCTTCCTTTGTAAGTGAAATTCCCTGCTCAGTCTCAGTGTA
>JAJQJO010000254.1 GCA_021323495.1 Cellvibrio sp.
TAACACTATTAAATCCTTTTTTTCGCCATTTTGGTTGCACTGTAGATCATCCACAACGCGGACAAGCCGACCAATGTGTAGACGATACGAGACATGGGGCTCATCGCACCGAAGATAGCGGCAACCAGATCAAATTGAAACAACCCCACCAAGCCCCAATTAATCCCGCCTACAATTACTAGCACCATTGCGACCCAATCAACAGCGCTTATGGTGCTGCTGGTGCCATTAACGCGCCGCTCGGGAAGATGGCGCCTTTCTGTTACTGGAGTATTTATAGTAGCCATAACTTGCTCCTTATCAAAAATGGATTAACGAGAAAATAATAAATATTTATGTCGTTTCGTTTATATAGGGAAAAATATTTAAATAAAAGTTTGGCTTATTTTGCCGAACAATAAATGGCGCATCCATCCCTGCATTTATCCAGATACATCTGTAGTAAAATTATTCGCTTGCTAAATAAATGCTTCAGTTAGCAAACCAACACAAATAAAAAAGTTGCATAATTTAAATAAAAATCCGCGAAAATATGGACATTACAAATAAAGTGAAGTAAAAATTAAATGGTAAGTTGTCGTTAGCCGACACCTAAATGTTTTTTTATTCCCGAAAATCCGACTACTTTTTATTTTTAATTGGAGAACTGTATGAAAAATATGTCTTTCTTATTTGCAGGGGTTTTGACGTCATTAGTCGCGCTTGGAACTACTGGCTGCTCGGATAATAACGCCGACCGAAACAAAGCCAGCACTGCCAATCCAAGCCAAAACGAAACTATGCCAAGCAAGACTATGCCAAACCAAACTATGCAAAACGAAAATATGCAAAGCACAAGTTCACAAGCTGGAGTGAGTACAAGCACGCCAAGCGAGTCAGGCGACGTGTCTAGCCAGCACATGGTTGACCCGACTGGAACCGGCACGGGAGAAACGGCGCCGCAATGAAAATGCGCTTCGCTTTTTCGCTACTGCGTTTAGTTAGCTCGATGCCTTCCTTTAAACAGGCGGCCATTAGGCCGCCACACTTCGCTTTATAAGCCGCTCACCCAATCCCTGCGTTAGAAACATTAAATCCGCAAACCCGAGAAAGCTAAGGGTGGCAGTTCCATTGGGGCGGCTAACGAATAGCGCTTTGCATATCCGCTGAACAATAGTTTTGTGTCCAATAAACACCAGCTTTGTTATTCTGTCGCTCAAGCTAATTTTTGACCGGATCATTTGGGGTTAGCGGCTGCGGATGGATAGCCATTAGAGCTCAGTCTTCAGCCTATTGGGATTGCACCGACCTACTCATGTAATAAAATTTGGTCTATGGTGTTGGAAACTATCCAGGAATCGTTATGCACGAATATTCGTTAACATTGGAAGCCGAAACGCTGGTCTGCACCGAACTGCAAAAAGCCTTTCCCAATGCGCTCGGCATATACGCCTTTGGCAGCCGCGTACAAGGTACCGCCAATGCGCAAAGCGATTTGGATTTGGCAGTGTTGGTCGCGGGTTACGCAGAACCACTACAGCTTTTTGAAATGGCCAACCAATTGGCCGACAAGCTTGGCTACGAGGTAGATTTGCTCGACCTGCGTGCGGCATCTACAGTGATGCAATATCAAGTCATCACCACCGGCCGTCGCCTTTGGGCAAAAGATGTGCAAACAGGTTTATTTGAAGCATTTGTATTAAGCGCAAAAACCTCGCTGGATGAAGCGCGCGCGGAGTTACTAAATGAAATTCGGGAAGACGGGACTATATATGGAGATGATGTATTAATTAATAAAGCCACAACCATTGAACGCTGTATTAGCCGTGTACGCGAAGAATACGCTAAAGCAGGAACCAACTTTGCCACCGATTACAGCCGTCAGGACGCGGCCATCTTCAATATTCAACGCGCCTGCGAAGCCGCGTTGGATGTAGGTCAACATCTAATTCGTGACCAGCGACTTGGTGTGCCCCAAAGTTCTCGCGATGTATTTACCCTTCTTGCCCAAGCCAAGTGGATCGACCTAAACACCGCTGAAACAATGAAACGCATGGTCGGGTTTCGTAATATTGCCGTGCATGACTATCAAGCACTGCTACTGCCAATTGTGGAAAATATCATCACAAATAATTTGGACGATTTTATAAATTTCTCAAAGCAACTATTGCAGCACAAATAATAAGATCCCACTCAATGTCAACAGCCGCAGGTGTATAGCATGTTGGTTAGTTGTTCCTTTGCCTACGCACCCGCACTAATCAACGAACCCGTTTTAACATCCAATGTCAAAGCAATAACATAGAGCCCCGAGAGAAAACGATATGAAACAACCAACGTTATGTATGCTCATGTTGTCATCAATATTATTGCTAACCGCGTGCGACGACAAAAAATCCGCTTCAACTTCCGGCACAGTATCAAGCGTAAACAAAGCTAGCTTACCAGCGACGTCATCAATAGCTGACACCTGGCTCGGAAAATGGAATGGACCCGAGGGAACATTTATTGAAATCGCTGGCGGTGATGGTAAATACACAATCAACATCGCCGACCTCGATGGCCCCAAACAATACCAGGGCACTGGTACAGGCAACCAGATAACCTTTGAGCGCAACGGAGTTACTGAAACAATTCAAGCCAGTAATGGCGCTGACACCGGAATGAAATGGCTCGCCGAAAAATCGGATTGCTTAAGGGTGCGGTTGGGTGAAGGTTGGTGTAGGGATTAAACGGATGCTGTATAAATGCGGAGGAAAGCAAGTGTTTGCCATCGCACATATTTAAATCGTATTTCACCCCAGAATCGTTCCATTTGCACACCCAACCCGAAGAGGGCATAACGATGAAATACATTTTACTTTGCAGCATCCTGTTATTAACCAGTTGCACAGGTGTACCCGACAATATAAAACCGGTAGAGTCATTTGAAGTAAATCGTTACCTCGGCACATGGTACGAAATAGCCCGCCTCGACCACAGGTTTGAACGCGGCTTGAGCCAGGTGACCGCTGAATACAGCCTGCGCGAGGACGGTGGCGTAAAGGTGATTAACCGTGGATACTCCAGCGAAGATAAAGAGTGGAAAGCGGCAGAAGGAAAAGCTTATTTTGTTGATAAACCAGACACCGGCCATTTAAAGGTGTCGTTTTTCGGGCCTTTTTACAGTTCCTACGTGATATTTGAATTGGATAAGGCTAACTATCAATACTCACTCGTTAGCGGTGCGGGCAAAGATTATTTCTGGATATTAGCCCGTCAACCAACCCTGGAACCTGCGCTCCTGAATCGGTTAATCGAGCAGGCGAAGTCTTTGGGGTTCGCTACTGATAAATTAATCATGGTGGAGCATTCAGGCACACCACAATAAGAAAACCTATGGAAAAACTATTTATCATCGGCCTGCCCCGCACCGGGACGACCAGCATCAGTGTCGCGCTGCTGGATTATGGCTTCAAGGTTGCGCACACTGCCTATACCAAGCGCGCATTTGAATTGGCCGATGTTATTGCAGATGCACCTTGCTTCTGTGATTACCAGGAACTGGATTTATTATTTCCGAATTCAAAATTTGTGTATCTGGATAGGGCATTGGAAAGCTGGACACCATCCATGCAAATGCTATTGAATAAAATGCTGCCGGAATTAGCACCCAAATCCGGTTATCTTAATCCCGTACTCAAACGTTGCATCAATAAAATTTTCGCCCCCTTCACTACCGAGAACCCGCTGGATATACAGCACCTGGAGCAGTGCTATCGCAACCATCAACGGGCGGTGTTTCATTATTTTGCCAACCGTGAAGATTTTTTAGCAATCGATATCAGCCGCACTGGAAGCTTGAAACAACTGCTCGAACATTTGGGGATTAGCAGCAAGGATGCCAGCGAGTTTCCACAATTAAATATTGGTAAACAAGTGGATAGCTGGAAGGAATTTAAACACCCCAATAAAATCAACCCGCTCAGTGCAGGCAAAGAGCACCGGAAGTTTTTTGATTATCAGTCACTCATTTAGCCGCTACACTGTTATGCACTATGCGATGCACCAAATCCAGCTTCTTGATTACCGGCTCCGCCAATATAAAAGGATAGGCATGTTGGTGCCCCACACTGCGATTCAAACTGTTTAATGCGTAGGTCAGTGGAAACCAATGTTGTATTACGTTATCGAACTTTTTACTGTCGTAAGGGTTTATTTCTACATTGGTTTTTAAATTTTTGTTGTTGGTGATTTGCGGTGAAATTGTTAAACCAAATTCATGCGCGGTTTCGAGCGTATCAATAATATGTAGATAATGCGCCCAGGTTTCTGCCCAATCCTCCCACGGATGGCTGCTGGCATAGGCACTGACATAATGCAATTGCCAATCGGCGGCCGGGCCCTGTTGATAGTGCGCACCTAGCGCCTCGCTGTAATCCCGGGTGTCATCACCAAACAGACTCCTTACCGGTTCCAACCACTCGCTATTGCGCACTAATATATCCCAATAATAATGGCCGGATTCATGGCGAAAATGTCCCAGTAAAGTCCGGTATGGCTCAGCCATATCCTCACGCATTTTTTCCCGTAAAGAAGGATCAGCCTCGTTGATATTAAGGGTGATCAAACCATTGTCATGCCCGGTAAGTACCCGGTGGTGCCCATCATCTGCTGGCGCAGTTTCGGCAAGAAAATCAAATGCCAATTGCGGCAGCTCCGGATCATCCTGGGTAAGCGGTAATTCCAATGCAAGCAAACTGTAAATCAGCCGCCGCTTTTCCGTTTCAATTTTTTTCCACCGGACAAGGTTTTGCTCCACACTTAAATCGGGGATGGTGCGATTTAACCGGCAGGCCTTGCAAAAAATATCCGGTTCATCCGCATTCACAACCCAATTGCAGGCATCGTGGGTTAAACCATTGGCACAGTAGCGATATTTTTTCGGATCATCAGGCTCAACCGGCGCTAGCAGACCGTCTGCCGAAAGGGTGAAGGATTGGATTTGCAGTGTATCGGCATTAAACCCCAACACTGCACCGCAACGGGTACAGCTGGTATTTTCAAAGTACACCAACTGTCCACAACTACCGCATGTGGATAACCGCATAGATACCTCCCGGTATTTTATTTGTGCAAATAGTCGAAAGGTTACCCCATGGGAGCGTATTAGTCAGTGCGCGAACGTACAAGGCCAGGATTTACCCGGAAGCCCCGGTGCTATACCAGAATATCAATCCGTAGGGTGTGCCAGAACCCGGCAGCGCTTACTGGCTTTCCCAATCTGCTGGCCTTATGCTTTCAGGTGTGGTGTTATGGATCTAGCAGAAATTTATTGGCGCAATAGCGCCGCTTACCCCTATAAAATTATTAACACTCAGGTGTTTTAACCTTGGGATAATTAATATGATATCGCTCTCCCCCATCAGGACCTTAACCCTCAAGCATCCCTCACATACACATCGGCATCCGCACTTGAGTGCAGCGAGTGGGTTGGTCCAGGTCGGTGACTGGTTGTATGTGGTCGCTGATGATGAAAATGATTTGGGTCTGTTTCTGCGCGACGGAAAGGAACACGGCGAATTGCTGGAATTGTTTCCCGGTGACTTACCCCTTGAACACGAAGCGCGCAAAGCGGCCAAACCAGATTTGGAAGTATTAACATTTATTCCTCCGTCCAAACAATACCCACAGGGTGCACTATTGGCATTGGGTTCCGGCTCCAGGGAAACACGTTACCAGGGCGCTATTATTGCGCTGGATGAACGAGGCGTGCTGGCCGATGTCGAGTTGATTGATCTGGACGGGCTTTACCAATTACTTAAAAAGGAAATCGGTAAATTAAATATCGAAGGCGCCGTGATTATTGAGGACGATATTATTTTATTCCAACGCGGCAACAAGAAAAATAAACTCAACGCAACCCTGCGTATGCCGTTCAAACATTTTTATCAATTTGT
>JAJQJO010000255.1 GCA_021323495.1 Cellvibrio sp.
TTTTTAGTGGTGAAAGGTCATGCACAGATTGTTTGTGCATGACCTCGCGCGCAAAAAAATTATTTCAACTTTAATTCTTTGACTAAATTGTCAGCCTTGTAAACATGTTGCAGTGCAGCTGCAATTGCTGCGGGATGTACAGACACGGCGCGATTGACTGACTCATCGAAAAAATAAGCCCCGCCTAATGATTGGATGTTGCCATCAAAAATCAAGCCGACTAACTCACCTTTGGCATTAATCAATGGGCTGCCTGAATTTCCTCCGACAATATCGTTCGTTGATACCTGGTTAAAACGCGTTTTTTTCTGCAATTTCTTTTCAGCAGCTACCCAGGTGTCGGCTAATTTGAACGGATCAAAATCGGTGGCGCGCTCAAACAGGCCGCCGATATCGGTGAAGGGTTTGATGGTTTTGCCATTTTCCTCCCAGCCGCGAATGACACCATGGGATAGCCGCAGGGAAAAAGTTGCGTCAGGATAAACCTGGGTGCCCTGGTAGGCGAAGCGCGCTTTGGCCAATTGGTTGGCGGCGGCTTTCTGTATCGGTTCGATATTCTGGTCATATTCGGTACGCAATTGGCGCGCGTAGCCGTCAATCAAAAGCGCGAGTTCAATGGCGGGATCATCGCTGCGTTTTACTGCCGCATTACCACCTTCCCAAAGTTGTTTACGCACGCTGATATCACCCAATTTACTTTGGGAAACAATCGCGTCGGCAATGGCTTCAGGTGATTTTTTTCCCAGGATACGTTTTACCGCCGGATTATCAACGCCGAGTTTTTCGCGCAATTTGCTGAGTGACCACGCCAGCTTCGTGCGTTCAAAGTCGGTGTATAAAGGGGACTCAGCAAAGAGGGCTGCTTGTACGGCGGGCAAATTGGCATCGGAAAATTCGCGCAAGCGCTGGCCGTCCGGTTTTGCTTTTTCCTCAGTGCCGCGCACTAATGTGCGCGCCCAGGTAACGTGTTGTGACATCGCGCCGAAACCAATTTCAACCATGACATAATCGACGTAGAGATTGCGCCAGGCGGTTTGGGTATCGTTCAGGGTTTGCCAGGGGTCACCATAAGTTTTTACGCGCGCGGGATCATTATTAACCCAGCTGCGAAATGCGTTTTCCTGCTCGCGTTTTTGGTGCATGACCGCAGGTGACAAAAGTGATTGAAACATTCCCGTGCGTGCTTTTATACCATTCTCTACGTTGGTTAATTCGGTTTTTGCGATACGCGCATGCTCGTCACTTTGTGTTGAGTATTGCAATAACAAACCGCGATATTCCGCGGCCAGCAGCAAGCGGAATGGCAATACCAGGTCACGTTGTGTTTCCAGCTCCATCATCGTTAGCAAACGTTGTGTGGTGCCGGGATGTCCGAGCGTCATTACCAGTTCATTTTCCTGTGCGCCCTTGGGATTGATGGGAAACCAATCGGCATTTACCAGCGGTTGGCCCGCTTTGTCGTACACCCGCAATAAACTCATATCGAGGTTGTAACGGGGGAAATTAAAATTATCGGGATCGCCACCAAAAAATCCCGCTGCGTATTCCGGTGCGAACACCAGGCGCACATCCTGGTAGCGCGCATATTGATAGACATGATATTGGCCGCCACCATAGAGTTCGACAATGTCACAGCGGCGCTGGTCACCCGCATCGCCCGCACATTCTTTTTCGATCAATGATTGCTCGGCTTTTTTTGCATCACTAAAGGCTTTACCCGCTAAGCCAGCAAGCGCTTTTTGCATGCGCGCAGTGACGTCTTCGGTTTTTTCCAGGCGGTTCAATTCCATGCCCGGACATTGTTTTTCTTCGCTATGGGTTTTGGCAAGGAAACCATTGTTCACCAAATCCTGTGCCTGGCTGGATAAATCTTCCACACAACTGGCGACGCAGTGATGATTGGTTAATACCAATCCTTGCGCTGATACGAAGGAGCCTGAACATCCTCCCGCCAACCGCACCGCGCTGCGCATGGACTTTTCCAGCCATGCGGGTGCGGGTTTGAACCCGTAGGTTTTTTCCATGCTTTCGCGCGGAAGGTTATCCAGTGTCCACATGCCTTCGGCTGCCAGGGGAGGCAGTGCAACCAATGTACTGCTGGCTAACAGTAACGCCCTCGTCAATAAACGCATAAATCACTCCTGCAGGATGAAAAATACTATTGTGCTTAATGGTAAAAAAGGGATATTGCAAATGCGGAAATACCAAAGTGTAAACCTCGCCAACGCGAATATCCATTTTCAGCTTGATGCGCTGTGACAGGGTTTGTTAAATACTGATTGTTTGCTCACTGCTATAACTGCTTGTATGCTGGGGCCCAAAATCGGTTTGGTGTATTGGTCAGGAATTTAATGGTAGTCAGTTAAACCTCCGTACCCTGCTTTTGTAAAAGATGTTAATGGAAATGCTTATGAAAAATTGGCTGTTGGTAATTATTCTTTGCGTGTGCCCGGTTTATACCTATGCGGACAATGTTGCTAATCCGGTTCAACCCGGTCAGTTCATTGCAACTAATGATTATGCCCAGACCAGCCCTGACGGGCGCGTTGCAGTGGCCAGCGTAAATCCCCTGGCAAGTTCCATTGCGATGGGGGTGGTTGCGCGCGGTGGTAATGCCATTGATGCTGCGATTGCAGCAGCGTTTGCCCTCGGTGTAGTTGATGGCCACAATTCCGGCATCGGCGGCGGCTGTTTTATTTTGGTACATATGGCCGATGGCCGTATGTTGGCGATCGATGGGCGCGAAATGGCACCGGCCGCTGCCACGCGCGATATGTTTGTAGTCAACGGAGTTGCCAATCCGGAACTGAGCAGGACCGGCGCATTGGCAGCGGGCGTTCCCGGTTCGGTTGCAGCATTTGATAAAGTACAAAAATTGGGAGGGAAGTTAAAGTTTCGCGATGTGATTTTGCCGGCAGCTGATTTAGCTGAAAAAGGTTTTCCTGTTTCGCCTGCACTGGCAGAACGTCTGGCTGCAACAGCAGATAACCTGGCAAAATTTCCCGCCAGTGCGGCAATTTATCTGGATAAAAATAATAAACCTTTGCCTGCATTTTCGTTGTTACAACAAAAAGATCTGGCGGGGACCTATCGCGCAATTGCCAAACAGGGACCGCGTTATTTTTATAATGGTGATTTCGCGAAAAAAACCGGCCGCTGGATGGAAGCCAATGGTGGGCTCATCACCTATAAAGATTTTGCGAATTATCAGGTGAAGCTGCGTAAACCGATCGAGTCAGAATTTGCAGGTTATACACTGTATGGTTTTCCTCCGCCGAGCTCAGGTGGTGTGCACGTTGCGCAAATTTTAAATATCCTTGAACAATTTGACCTGGATAAGTTGGCACCGGCGGAGCGTTATCACTTAATTGCCGAGGCAATGAAGTTTGCATTTGCCGATCGCGCCCACTGGTTGGGTGATGGCGATTTTACCAAAGTGCCCCTGAGTCTTACCGACGAACGCTATGCACAGATTATCGCGCAAAAAATCAGTTTGGATAAAACCACGGCTGATATTATCCACGGCAATCCCGATGTGGATATTGAACATTTAATGAATAAACACACCACCCATATTGCCGCTGCCGATATGGATGGCAATTGGGTGGCGATTACCTCTACAGTCAATACCAGCTTTGGTAGCAAGGTCGTTATTCCGGGAACCGGAGTGGTATTGAACAACCAGATGGACGATTTTTCTGCGCAAGTGGGTGCAGCCAATGCCTTTGGTTTGGTGGGCTCGGATGCGAATGCAGTGGCAGCGCGCAAGCGGCCGCTTTCCAGTATGAGCCCAACCCTGGTATTTAAAAATGGGGTGCCAGTAATGACCCTCGGTGCGGCGGGTGGCCCAACGATTATTTCGCAAGTGGTACAAACCCTGTTGTACTCGCTCAATGATTCCATGCCGGTGGAAAAAGCGATGGCACAAGCGCGCATCCATCAACAGTGGAATCCAAATGTATTATTTGTGGAAGCCGCCATGCCAATTGAAATCCAGCAACTACTGAAGCAAAAAGGGCACGATATTAAAATCTGGCCCAGCATGGGGGCGTCACAGGCAATCCAGCTGCGGGAGGGAAAACTGGTGCCAGTTGCGGAACAGCGCGTGATTTTACAAAACGCGAAAAAAAATTAACTTTTTTAAAAATATAAATTCGCTATAAACAATCAATCACGTTCGGGTGGATTGGATTTAATTTGGATAGCTTGCGTGCAGTGGGATTGCCGATGGCAATCCCAACATTCTTGTTCGATTTATTCAATTACAAACCAAACCCACCGTCGATATTCCAGCTGGCGCCAGTCACATAAGCCGCCTCATCGCTAGCGAGGTAAGCAACCAATCCGGCAATTTCTTCGGCTTTGCCGTAGCGTGGCAATGCCATTATGCCGCGCAGGGTATCCGCAAAATCGCCTGTTGCCGGGTTCATATCGGTATCCACCGGACCTGGTTGGATATTGTTGGCGGTAATTCCGCGCGCGCCTAAATCCCGTGCGAGGCCGCGCGTAAAAGTGGCGATCGCACCCTTGCTCAGCGCGTATACCGACATGCCGGCAAAGGGCACAATCTCTGCATTAATGCTGCCGATATTAATAATGCGCCCGCCGGATTTCAGATGGCGCAGTGCCTCTTGCACGGCGATAAATATTCCTTTCACGTTAACCGCGAGCAGGTGATCAAAATCTGCTTCGGCAAAATCATCAATAGGTGCCATGGTGGCAACACCGGCGTTATTGACCAGGATGTCCAACCCGCCTAATTGCCGTACGGTTTCAGCCACTGCGTGTTTCAGGTCCTGTGGTTTGGCGCTATTGGCTTGAATGGCGATAGCCCTGCCGCCCGCATTGCGAATATCGCTCACCACTTCCTCAGCACTACTGACGTTGCTGGCATAAGTGATAGCTACCGTGGCGCCCTGGTTGGCGAGGCGTTTTGCAATCGCTGCACCTATGCCGCGCGATCCGCCGGTCACCAAAGCGACTTTTCCGGCCAGTGGTTGGTTAATGTGGCCTGCTTGATTTGAACTATTAGCTTGAATACTCATGGTCCTTGCTCCGGTAAAAGTGAGAGGGTTTAGTTGGGGTTAATGATTTATCACGGAGTCAGTGTGCGATTTTTATTGCTTTACAAGTAGCTGGTAATTCGTAAAATCTTTTTCAACCAAAAGTTGAAAATGAGCGAGTAAAAAAGATGGAAACCCTGGCCAGTCTTGAGTCCTTTGTACGCAGTGCGGAGACCAGCAGCTTTTCCGCTGCTGCGCGTTTGCTCGGGTTGACACCCGCAGCGGTGAGTAAAAATGTCGCTACGTTGGAAGGTAAATTGGGCGTACGGCTGTTCCAGCGCAGCACCCGCCGGCTGACGCTGACAGAAGCCGGGGAATCGTTTTTATTAGAAGTGAGCGGCGGTCTGGAACGGGTGCAATCAGCCTTGGCCAACGCGAGCCGTAATCGCGGCCAGCCCTCAGGTACGCTAAAAGTCAGCCTCGCGTTTGCGTTTGGCCGGCAATATATTTTGCCGCTGCTGGCCAATTTTATGGCGCAGTATCCAGACATCCAACCGGATTGGCGTTTTGAAAACCGGCAGGTGGATTTAATCAATGAAGGGATTGATGTGGCGATTGGTGGTGGTATTGAATTATCACCCGGAGTCGTGGCCCGTGAATTGGCCCGGCCTTATATGGTGTTGGTGGCATCGCCAGTATTTCTCGCCGACAAAAAAATACCGAAAGTTCTCGCTGATTTATCGACCTGGGATGCGATAGTGCGGCGGTCATCCAATACTGGACGGATCCAGCCCTGGCACTTGCGCAGCAAAAATAATGAACAGGAGACAGTTGAACCCAATGCACGGGTGATTCTCAATGATCCGGAAACCATCTGCAATGCCGCGTTAATGCATTTGGGTGTGGCC
>JAJQJO010000256.1 GCA_021323495.1 Cellvibrio sp.
CCCTCATTCGCAGGAAGCCTCATTGAAAAGATTGTTCTGCTCCATGTTAACGCGCAGCTTTTGGCTACTTGTCATGCTAATGCCGCACGCCGGAATTGCCGGGCAGACCATTGTTGCGGCAGTCGATGAGGATATTATTGCGGATTACCAGTTGTTTATCGGCGCGCGCGACCCATTGCAAATTGACTATTACGGTGGTGTAGGGGCGCGGCGCGATGTAATTGAAATCGTTTTGTTACAGCAGGCGTTGCATCTTGGGGGATTCAAAGGTTCCGTGGTGTTCCGGCCCGAGAACAGTTATCTCCGCGTTTTGAAATTATTAACTGATGGCCAGGTTGCACTATCCGCCGCATTGATGTGGCGCGAGGATATCAAACCTTACAGCGATCATTTATTTAAAACCAGGGCGGTGGTAAAGGAAGGGCAATTTATTGCTGGCCTGTATACGCGTGCCGATAATCAAAAAGCCCTGCATGCCAATACCCTGGAAAAAATTCAGGATCTAAGCGCTGCCTCCAATAGCCATTGGAAGGCTGACGTCAATACACTCAAATCATTGGGTGTCAAAAGAATTCATTATGCGACTTACTGGGTGCAGATTGTACGGATGGTGATAGCGAACCGTGCCGACATGACGCTCGCACCTTTTCAAGTAAATCCGGATATGAAAGTGATGGTGGACGGTTTGGAATTAGTGCCTATTCCCGGAATTAAAGTCACTCTCCCCGGTAGCCGTCATTGGCCAGTCAGTAAGCGCCATCCCCAAGGTGAAGAAATTTTTAATGCCCTTGCGCGCGGTATCGATGAATTGGAAAAAAGAAATATTATCCAGCGCGCTTATGAAGAGTGCGGTTTTTTTCATCCACACGTAAAAGATTGGGTATTGATAAACCCACCCACCAAATCCCCGCGCCCGAATTAAGACCCGCCGGTTACTTCCACCGCATCGATTCAAAACTGAGTCAGGAAGCGAGTGATAATTAAACGCAACCAATAATCAAATCAGCTGCGGAGCCAAACCCGTGCTATCGCGCACAATCAATTTATGGGGCAAGATGCGCTTTACCGGTGTCATAGGCTCGCCATTGAGCTGCGGCAATAGTAATTCCATACAGGCGATCCCGATTTCTGTCATCGGCTGTGCGATAGTGGTTAGCGCCGGGCTACAATACTCGGCGTAACGGATATTATCGAAACCAATAACCGAAAAATCCTCCGGGATTTTAAAACCCATATGATGCAAGGTGGACATACAGCTCATCCCCATTTCATCGCTGAAGGCAAAAATGGCGGTGGGGCGATTGCTTAAGCTCGCCAGCTTGCGTGTCGCTTCTGCAGCAGCAGCAAGCGCGTAATCGCCAATCTGGATTAATTGTCCATCAAACCCGACACCTGCATTTGCCAATGCGCGCTTATAACCCTCCAGCCGCGCAATAGTGCTGGGCGAGGTCATATTGCCCGCAATAACGCCTATACGTTTGTGACCGAGGCTGAATAAATAATTTACCGCATCTTCAGCGGCAGCAATGTTGTCGATATTCACACTGGGAATGCCATCGATATCCACTGGTTCACAGGCATTCACCAAAGGTGGCAATTGTTCGGCGAGTGTTCGCTCGGGATCTATCACAAATGGCAGGCGCGAGCAAAATAATAAAATACCATCGGCCTGGCGAGAGCGGACCATATTGGCAAATGAGCGCTCGCGGCTTTCCATTTCCTGGGTATCGCCCAGCAGCAGTGAATAACCATTTTGCAAAGCGATGCTTTCAATCGCGCGGATGACCGGATAATTAAATACGCTGATAACATCGGGAATAATCGCGACCAGGTTATAGGTCCTGGACATCCGCAGGCTCACGCCGAGGCTATTGGGCGTGTAACCCGTGCGTTTGACAGCTTCTAACACGCGAATACGTTTATCTTCAGTGACCAGTTCCGGATTACGCAGCACGCGCGAAACAGTAGCGGGGGATACTTTCGCTTCTTTAGCGATGTCTTTTATACCTATCATGTCGATTGCCCGGTTTTTGTAATTATGTATTTTATTGTTGTATCTGACTGGCTAAGACTAGCATCTTTTGGATGGGTAAAAAAAGAATGCGGGCACAAAGGCCCGCATTCTTTGAAATAAAAAGGGAGCAGAGCGATGCCTCAGCCATACAGGAAAGACACATTCCTGAATCACTATTCGCACCTGCCCCAAGAAGGGAGAGACTACGGGTTAATAAAAACCATGTACAAAAACACCAGATTACCTGGCGATTACACTGATGGCAGCACCACCTCCAGGAGCCAACTGCAGTGAAACCTCATCGCCAATAGCGACATCCATATCCCTGACTTCATAACTTCCTGGATTCTTTTCATAGTGGGCTTGCTTGCCATCCTGATAAATTCGCGCAGTGTATTTTTTACCAGCATCAAGGAAATCCATTTTGATTTTTATACTGCGCGCTTTTTCGTTAGTGAGCGCACCAATAAACCAGTTGTTGCTGGCGCGCGCTTTACGCGCAATCGCCACATATTCACCAATCTCACCACCGAGTGCCCTGGTTGTTTCCCAATCCACTGCAACATCTTTAATAAATTGGAACGCATCCAGATGCTGCTCATAATGCTCGGGTAGATCCGAAGCCATTTGCACCGGCGAATAAATGACGACATATAACGCAAGCTGTTTCGCGAGGGTGGTATTGACCTGGTTTTTGGGGCGTGATGGCAAAGTCAATTCAAATGCACCTGGCGTAAAATCCATTGGCCCCGCCAGCAAACGGGTAAAGGGAATTATCGCAGTGTGGTTAGGTGGATTGCCGCCATCGGCCGACCATGCATCATATTCCTGACCGCGGGCCACTTCGCGTGAAATGATATTCGGATAGGTCCTGCGCTCACCGGTATCTTTTACGGTTTCATGTGCAACAACGGCAACCTTATACTTCGCTGCCATATCGATAACATTTTGCGCATGCTTAACATAGAACTGGCCGTGGTGATACAAACCATTGACCAACTCCTCTCCCGCTTCGACATAACCGGTTTTTACAGCCTTCATACCATAGATGCTTAAAAAATTAAACGCGTCCTCCAATTGGCTTTCATAATTTTCAATCGCAGCGCCGGTTTCATGGTGGCCAATAATATAGACACCTTTTTCCTGCGCATAGCGGCTCAATTCTTCTACATCAAAATCCTGCGTAGGTGTATAGAAATTAAATGCATTGCCACCACCGGGCTTCCACCATTCGCCATCCCAACCTTTATTCCAACCTTCCACCAATACACCGGAAAAACCGTGCCTGGCCGCGAAGTCGATGTACTTTTTTGTGTTAGCAGTAGTCGCACCATGAGTAGGCCCGGATTTCCAACTGGTTTTTTCCAAATGCAGTTCCCACCAGATACCGACATATTTTGCAGGCTTGATCCAGGACACATCGCCAAGCTTATTTGGCTCATTCAAATTCAAGGTTAGATAATTGGTAATTAATGCCGCCGCTGATTCTTCCACTTGCAAGGTACGCCAGGGAGTCTCAGCGGGCGCTTGCAGTGTCACCGCTACAGGTTGGTTTTTGGACACAGGGACAAGTGTCGCACTCACTTTACCCTTAGCTGCACCGGTAACATTCATAGTGGAATAATTGTGTAGCGCAGCTTCATGCAGGGCGACATAAATACCCTCTGTTGTTTTTACGGTCACTGGCGTATGTACGAGGCCCATTTTACTGATGGGGGTATGCTGATAAAGATATTCGTATTGATTACCAGCTTGCGCAGGCGTCCACCATGCATTGTGATCAGCCGCGAAATTAAATTCTGTCAGTTCGCGTAAAATTTCAAAATTATGTAACTGGTCCTGCTTTGGGAATTCGTAACGAAAGCCAAGACCTTGGTCATACACACGAAATATTACATTCAGTTTGCGTTTTGCACCATGTGCTTCACGCAATGCAACGCGCAGCTGATTGTAGTTATTGCGAATTAAACGCTCTTCACCCCAGGGCTGCTCCCAGGTTTCATCAAATTTGCTGGTTTTGGCAGATAAGAGTTCGAAATCCTGGGCCAACGCTGGCTGATTCTTCAGCGTAAAACCCAAGCGGGAATCCACCAATACAGGCTTACCTTTATAGGCTAATTGATAACTGGGTTCACCCTGTGCATTGAGAAATACATCCACACGCATGTTTTTTTCAGGAGAGCTGATAGTTGCAACAGGTGTCTGGGCAGAAGCAATGGTCGAAGCCAGGGAAGTAAGCAAAGTCATGATTAATATTTTCATTTATTTTTATCGCCACTAAATTTTTAGATTACAACGTGTGATCCAGTGGTAACACCGTGATCCATGAACTTAATGTAATCGCGACTTCCGCTCCTGTCCAGCGCCAAAATCCGCTTTTAAAAAAGAAATCGTTTTCAATAAATTGAAAACGATTTCAGAATTCAGGAATTTTATATGAGTAATAAATAGGCTAGCTTTTTCCCAAAAATATTTTCAAAAAATCACCCGTCAGCTGAAAACAATAAACCGCCTGATAGACAAATTAAAATTGATACAAAAATTAATGAAACCGAACTAAATACTGACCCAACAATTTAATTGAATTATAGAAAATAAAAATGCAACCAGGTAAAAGCATCAATCATCCATGTGCTTACAGGAAACATAAAAATCAGTCTTTTTCCGACAGGATCTCTATGGAGTTATTTTTCACTATAAAGTCAAGAAATGAGCGGTGCCATTTTTTTCATATTGAACAGTGAAAACTGTTGTGCATAAACAAAACTTGAAATTGCCAGAAATTTATCTTTACTAGTTTCATCGCGCTCAGCAAGCTGCGCAATTTTATTCAAGTCTATGGCATATAGCCCTTCTAATATATCCGCGGGCTTATCCGGGTGGCGAATCTCTGCATGTAACTTTGAAACCAGGTCCAACTCAATTAGTTCTTTAACATAAGCCCGTGTTTCATCATAGCCGTCATACAATTCACCCAGCGAGAAAATTGCTGATTCAAAGGCGGTCGATTTCCCCTTGAAAATACAATCACCCTGTCCCACACCCGGCGAGGCCATATTAAGGGCTATCAGGGGACGCGCCCCACCATCTGAGGGCGCTATAGCCAACAAGGGTAATCTACGGATATTTAACGGCAGGATTTCATCATTGGTCATATCTTTTCCATCCAGCAAGCTTGCCTCGGAATTTATCCCCAGCAGCACGGAACAAACAAATTCACCTGTTTCCTTGTCTTTCACCATAACGATAGGGTAATGAAACATCAAAGAATGAAATTCAGACATTACCACAGGCAGCAATGGCACTCTACGCGATGAATTCCTGGCCTCATTAAAATCAATTTTTATTTCGCGATGGGTTACTTCATTGAGTATTTCAATAGTCGAATTCATAGCTTATATCTTCTGTAGGCCATATTCACAAATTTTGTCGATCAGCGATCGGTTTTTGGGTAATGAATTAATTAACGCGGCCATATTACGCTGCTGGTTATGGATTTTTTTCTCCAGCACATTTAAATGGGCATCACCGATGGCATAAGTGGCCGTTTTGAATTTCATGCCATAGAGGATATAACAGTAACTCTCAAAGGGAAAAACGTCAGCGCGGTTTAAAAAATCTACCACTGACGGGCATTGCTCGCGCCACAGATTCAGTTTTTCCATCAGCGCTGCGGGAATGGAATTGGTATGGGTATTGTCTCGCCAGAAATTGGTATCGGTGCGCCTGGAAATACAATAGTGAAGTTTCAGGAATTCGATGATCGTATCCCAGCGATAGCTAAAAGTGTCATTGAATTGTTTTCCACAATTAGCAAAACCGGTTTTTTGACGCGGTAATTTTTCCGCAATCCAATACGCGGATATCTCTACAAGCAGGATAG
>JAJQJO010000011.1 GCA_021323495.1 Cellvibrio sp.
TTTACCGTTTACTTTTGAACCGGTAACGCGTGAGCTGGTGCGGATATCCAAACCTTGTTTAGTCAGGATTTTTTGGGTTTCTTTGGCAATTTGTTGATCCATAATGGCGAGGAAACTATCGAGCGCTTCCAAAACAACGACTTTAGAACCAACACGATTCCATACTGAACCTAATTCCAGACCAATAACACCAGCACCGATAACACCTAAACGCGCGGGAACTGATTGGAATTCCAAGGCACCGGTAGAGTTAACAATTACATCGTTATCAACAGGAGCAACAGGAATATTAATCGGGCTTGAGCCGGAAGCGAGAATTACGTTGGTTGCTTCCAGAACAGATACCTTGCCTTCAAAGTCAGTCACTTCAACTTTGTGACCAGCAAGCAATTTACCGGTACCAAAAATACTGGTAACGCCATTGGCTTTAAACAGCGCAGCGATACCACCCGTCAAATTTTTCACGATCTGCGCTTTGCGCGCGATCATCGATGGAACATTGATTTCTACACCACTGGCAGTAATGCCATGAATCGCGAAATCGTCTTTAGCTTCGTGGTATTTGTAAGAGCTATCCAGCAATGCTTTTGATGGAATGCAACCTACGTTCAAGCAAGTACCGCCATTGACGCCTTTGCCTTCTTCATTGCGCCATTTCTCAACACAAGCGGTTTTTAATCCCAACTGCGCAGCGCGAATTGCAGCAACATAACCGGCAGGCCCCGAGCCTATGACGACCACATCAAATTTTTCAGACATAACAATGTTCCTAAATTATTAACTGTCGGCTACAACCTTGTGAGCGGTAACCCTTTACATAAAAACGCTTCTGGGTTGCCAGAAGCGTTTCAAAAAGCAGATTAGATTTCCAACCTTATATTTCTAAAAGAATGCGCGCCGGATCTTCCAACAAATCTTTGATGGTCACCAGGAATTGCACAGCTTCTTTACCATCCAGCAAACGGTGGTCGTAGGACAAGGCTAAATACATCATCGGCAGGATTTCTACTTTGCCGTTCACCGCCATCGGACGCTCCTGGATTTTGTGCATACCCAGAATCGCAGATTGGGGCAAGTTCAAAATCGGAGTAGACAACAGTGAACCAAACACACCACCGTTGGTGATAGTGAAAGTCCCACCTGACATTTCTTCAATGCCAAGCTTGCCGTCACGTGCACGCAAACCAAAATCGCGGATAGTATTTTCGATGGTTGCCAGACTCATATTTTCCGCATTGCGCAGTACTGGAACTACCAAACCTTTTTCGGTCGATACAGCAACACCAATATCCTGGTAACCGTGATAAACAACATCGTTGTTGTCGATAGATGCATTTACAACAGGGAAACGACGCAGCGCTTCAGCGGCAGCTTTTACAAAGAAACTCATAAAGCCCAAACGTGAACCGTTGTGCGCTTTTTCGAATTGGTCTTTGTATTTTGCACGCAGCGCCATCACCGGAGCCATGTTCACTTCATTAAAGGTAGTGAGCATTGCAGTAGTGCTGGATGCCTCGAGCAAACGCTCTGCAATACGCTTGCGCAAACGAGTCATAGGCACACGTTTCTCAACGCGATCACCCAACGCTTCGATGGCAGCCGCTGGCGACGCAGCAACAGGTGCTGACGCAGCAGCCGGTGCACTGGCAACAGGCGCTGCTTTCAAATGATTGGCAACGTCTTCTTTAGTAACGCGGCCATCTTTCCCACTGCCAGAGACCGCAGCGGTATTCACATTGTTTTCTTCAGCCATCTTGCGTGCAGCTGGATTTACCAATTTATCAGCTGTTGCCGCAGCAGGTGTTGCAGAGACAGAAGCCGCAGTTGCAGGCGCACTTGCAGTAGACGTCGCGGCCCCCTCAACAAAACGGGCAATAACTTCATTGCTCAATACTGTGTCGCCTTCGCCTTTAAGAATTTCAGCAATACTGCCATCAGCAGGCGCAACTACTTCCAACACAACCTTGTCGGTTTCAATATCAACGATCAATTCATCGCGCTTGACGGCTTCGCCTGGTTTTTTGTGCCAGGTTGCTACCGTGCCATCGGCAACGGATTCAGGGAAGGTAGGGGCTTTGATTTCGATACTCATGCTATTCCATCTCTCTGTAGCGCTAGGATTATTTGATCAATTCAATCAGTTAGTAAAAGCACTCACACGGTGAGTGCTTTATTTACGAAACGTTTT
The DNA here is from genome assembly GCA_021323495.1 of Cellvibrio sp. Lineage (GTDB taxonomy): Bacteria > Pseudomonadota > Gammaproteobacteria > Pseudomonadales > Cellvibrionaceae > Cellvibrio. The sequence continues at coordinate 2,189 of JAJQJO010000011.1, forward strand.
TCTTCTTCAAGGTGCGCAGACATGTAACCGCCCGCTGGTGCTGCCGATGGATCACGGCCTACATAATCCAAATACATTTCTTTGCCATACAATGCCTGCACAACATGGCGCATATGGTGTTGGCTGCTGTACCAGGCACCTTGATTCATGGGCTCCTCCTGACACCAGAAGATATCTTTAATACCTTTGAAGGGTGCCATGGCAGCCGTCAATTCTTCCTCAGGGAATGGATACAACTGCTCCAGACGGATCAGCGCAACATTCTCCTGTTTACGTGCAGTGCGCTCTTCGAGCAAGGTGTAATAAACCTTGCCACTACAAAGCACAACACGCTCTACTTTGGCAGGATCAACACTGCTATCGCCAATCACGTTCTGGAAGCTGCCATTAGCCAATTCTTCCAGGGTAGAGGTTGCCAATTTATGACGCAGCAAAGATTTAGGACTCATTACCACTAATGGACGACGCATCGGGCGAATAGCCTGGCGACGCAGCATGTGGAATACCTGTGCCGGCGTAGTCGGTACACAAACCTGAATGTTGTGCTCGGCACACAACTGCATAAAACGCTCTAAACGTGCAGATGAGTGCTCTGGTCCCTGCCCTTCATAACCGTGCGGCAGCAACATGGTCAGGCCACACAAACGGCCCCACTTGTGCTCACCACTGGTAATAAATTGGTCGATAACCACTTGGGCGCCATTGGCAAAGTCACCGAATTGGGCTTCCCAAATTACCAGGCCAGTTGGCGACGTGGTTGAATAACCGTATTCAAACGCCAGTACAGCTTCTTCAGATAAATAGGAGTCGAACAGCTCAAATGATGGTTGGCCCGGAGCCATATTTGCCAAAGGCACATAGGCTGAACCGTCTTTTTGGCTGTGAATTACCGCATGGCGATGAGAGAAGGTGCCACGGCCTACATCCTGACCGGTCATACGGACCTGATAGCCCTGCTCAACCAGGGTTGCATATGCCAATGTCTCAGCCATACCCCAGTTAAGTGGCAATGCACCACCTGCCATTTTGCGGCGATCTTCGTAAATTTTTTCTACTTGTTTTTGCAGCACGATTCCATCCGGAATCTCACACATCTTGTTAGCTGCTGCTTGTAAGGTTTTCAGCTCACAACCGGTGTTAGCTGGAGTTTCCCAGTCATGACCAATGTATGGAGACCAATCTACAAACAAGCTGCGATCGGGTTCACTCACCAAACCACTCGCAACATGCTCACCGCGATCAAGCGCCGCACGATAATTAGTAGTCATCTCATCGGCCGCTGCCTGGCTTAATAAATTTTGGGCAACCAATTTATCAGCATAGAGTGTGCGGGTAGTTTTAAGGCTACGGATAATTTGATACATCAACGGTTGGGTAGCTGACGGTTCGTCGGTTTCATTGTGGCCACGACGGCGATAACAAACCAGATCGATCACTACGTCCTTTTTAAATTCGTAGCGATAGTCCATTGCCAATTGGGCAACAAACAATACCGCTTCCGGATCATCGCCGTTCACGTGGAAGATCGGACACTCGATCATCTTGGCCACGTCAGTGCAATATTCGGTTGAGCGCGCATCTTCACGCTTGTTAGTAGTAAAACCAACCTGGTTATTGATCACGATATGCATAGTGCCGCCGGTGCCGTAAGCGCGGGTCTGGGACATTTGGAATGTCTCCATCACTACGCCCTGGCCAGCAAACGCAGCATCACCGTGGACAACAATCGGAACGACTTTGGCGCCGGTTTTGTCGTTACGGCGATCCTGGCGGGCACGTACAGAACCTTCAACCACAGGCGATACAATTTCCAAATGCGATGGGTTAAATGCCATCGCCATATGCAATTCACCGCCGGGAGTCATTAAGTTAGAAGAAAAGCCCGAGTGATATTTCACGTCGCCCGATGTATTCAAGGAACGCTTGCCATCAAACTCAGCAAACAATTCCGCCGGGCTTTTACCGAATACGTTGATCAACGTGTTGAGACGGCCGCGGTGAGCCATACCCAACACAATTTCTTTTGCACCGTAAGTACCGGCGCGCTTTACCAAGGCATCAACTAAAGGAATAAAGCTTTCGCCACCTTCCAAACCGAAACGCTTGGTACCTGGATATTTACTATCAAGATGACGTTCAAGACCTTCAGCCGCCGTTAAACGCTCAAGCAAGGCCAAGCGTTGTTCCTTACTGAAATCGGGATTGGAACGCACACTTTCGAGGCGCTGTTGCAGCCATTGCTTTTCGGCAAGCGGAGTAATGTGCATGATTTCGGCACCGATATGACCGCAATAGGTCTTCTCCAATGCCTCAACAATTTCACGCAAAGTCGCTTGTTCTTTACCAATAAACAAGCTGCCGGTGTTAAACACAGTATCCAGATCAGCATTGGTCAAGCCGTGAAAGCCCAACTCTAAATCAGCTACCGCGTCACGCTGCATCAATCCCAACGGATCAAGCTGGGCTTTTTGATGGCCACGGAAACGGTAGGAACTGATGAGTTGTACTACCTTGATTTGCTTTTGTTCATGTTCAGCACTGACAGAACCGCCAGCGACAGCCAGGGTACGAACACGGGACTTGCCCAATTGTTCAAATTGAGCGCGAATGACCGAATGGGGAGTATCCTGGGTCAGCACACCATTGACACGGGGAAGCTGATCAAAGTAATTGCGCCATTCTTCAGGAACGGCATTAGGATTGTGTAAATATGTGTCGTAGAGCTCTTCGACATAAGCTGCGTTCCCACCGGAGATGTGAGACGTGCTCCAAAATTGCTCCATAATGCTGTCTTGCATTCCACTCACCTTAATCATTGGGGACTCAGGCAAATCCCCTGCTATCAACTAGCGGTTAGCTACCAAACGCTTTCAACTTGTGATTAAAAACGCCGCTTTTAAGTTGTCGCAACACGAATTGCAACAAACAGTTTTTCAACGCTGCGAGCACAATCGAGCTCACTTTGTTATCAAATTTTTGCCAGCTTCAGATACAGAAAAGCGCCACTTTAGGTAGCGCTCTGTAACAACATATTGCGAATGTGGCCGATGGCTCGCGTCGGGTTCAACCCTTTAGGGCAAACTGCCACACAGTTTTGGATACCATGACAACGGAATACACTGAAAGGATCATCCAGGTTAGCCAGTCGTTTCTCGGTCGCTAAATCGCGACTATCAGCCAGGAAACGATACGCCAGTAACAAGCCAGCCGGACCGATAAACTTATCAGGGTTCCACCAGAAGGATGGGCAACTGGTTGAGCAGCAGGCGCAGAGTATACACTCATAAAGGCCGTCGAGTTTCTCGCGATCTGCCGGTGATTGCAAACGTTCAATCGCAGGTGCGGGAGTATCGTTTTGCAAGTAGGGCTCAATCTTCTTGTATTGGTCGTAGAACTGGGTCATATCAACTACCAGATCACGGATCACAGGCAAGCCGGGCAATGGACGCAAAATCAAAGTATTGTTTTTGATGCACTCGGATATCGGCTTGATGCAAGCCAAACCATTCTTACCATTGATATTCATACCATCCGAACCGCATACACCTTCACGGCAAGAGCGGCGATAAGCGAGACTTTCGTCCTGGGCTTTGAGCAATTCCAATACATCCAGCACCATCAAATCTTTACCTTGAGTATCGAGCTCATAGGTTTTCATATAGGGCGCGTTATCTGTATCTGGGTTGTAACGATAAACTTGAACTTTCAACATAATTCTTCTCCCGATTACCCTATGCGGCTATTAATAGGTACGTTTTTTAGGTTGGAAAGCTTCCATAGTGCGCGGCTTGAAATTCACAGCACGCTTACCAACACGCTTCTCACCGGGGAAATACATGGAATGACACAACCAGTTGGTATCGTCACGGTCTTCAAAGTCTTCACGTGCATGGGCACCGCGTGATTCTTTGCGCTCTTCTGCTGCAATTGCGGTTGCTTCGGCTACTTCGAGCAAGTTTTGCAATTCCAGGGCTTCGATGCGCGCAGTATTGAATGCACTGCTCTTATCCGTAATCGACACATTTTCAATACGCTTACGAAGCTCCGCAAGCTGCTCAATACCCTTTTGCATAAACTCGCCTTTACGGAATACACCGAAGAAGTTTTGCATAATGGTTTGCAGTTCTTTGCGCAACACTGCAGCACTTTCGCCAGACGTAGAAGTATTGATTTTGTTCAGGCGCTCCATGGCCTTATCGATATCAGCCTGGGTTGCATCGCGATGCTCAATACCTTCGCGCAATGCTTTCTCGATATACAAACCGGCAGCGCGGCCAAAGACCACCAAATCAAGCAGTGAGTTACCGCCTAAACGGTTGGCGCCGTGTACCGATACACAAGCTACTTCACCACAAGCAAACAGGCCATCAATCACAACATCATTGCCGTTAGCATCAACGGTTAATGCCTGACCATTCACGTTGGTAGGAACTCCACCCATCATATAGTGACATGTTGGCACTACCGGAATTGGTGCATACACAGGATCTACGTGAGCAAAGGTGCGCGATAATTCACAAATACCGGGTAACTTGCTCTCAAGTACTTCTTCACCCAGGTGATCAAGCTTCAGCAGTACGTGATCCTTGTTGGGACCCACGCCACGACCGGCAATAATTTCCTGGATCATGGAGCGCGCCACTACATCACGACCAGCAAGGTCTTTGGCGTTGGGAGCATAACGCTCCATAAAACGCTCGCCATCAGCATTAATCAGGTAACCACCTTCACCGCGGCAACCCTCAGTCACCAACACACCGGCGCCGGCAATGCCGGTCGGGTGGAACTGCCACATTTCAATATCCTGCACCGGGAAACCGGCGCGCAGTGCCATCCCCACTCCATCACCAGTATTGATGTGGGCGTTAGTCGTAGAGGCATAAATGCGCCCTGCTCCGCCAGTTGCCAATACGGTTGCCTTGGCTTTTACATAAACGGTTTCGCCATCTTCAATATTGATCGCGATAACACCAACCACAGCACCGTCTTCATTTTTTACCAGATCGACTGCAAACCATTCATTCAGGAATACGGTCTTATTCTTGAGGTTGCCTTGATAAAGGGTGTGGAGCAATGCATGACCAGTACGGTCTGCTGCTGCACACGTACGCGCTGCCTGACCACCCTCACCAAAATTCTTGGATTGGCCGCCGAATGGACGTTGATAGATCCGCCCTTCTTCTGTCCGCGAGAATGGCAAGCCCATATGTTCCAACTCAAATACAGCCTCGGGACCGACTGAACACATATATTCAATCGCATCCTGGTCACCGATATAGTCAGAACCCTTGATGGTGTCATACATATGCCAACGCCAATCGTCATTTGGATCAGCACTGGCAATCGCGCAGGTGATGCCACCCTGGGCAGATACTGTGTGTGAACGAGTGGGGAATACTTTGGTAATTACTGCTGTCTTGTAACCGGATTGGGCCAATTGCAATGCTGCGCGCATACCAGCGCCGCCGCCACCAATCACAATACCGTCAAACGAAATCGTACGCATGTTAGCCATTAGTTAATACCCCAAATTACCTGAACACCCCAAACCAGATAGGTAACTGCAACAGCACCCAAAATTATCTGTGCGAATATACGGAGGAAAGTTGCTTTGGAGCCTAATAGCCGGGTAGTTAAATAATCAGTTAACACCGCCCATAAACCGATCCATGCATGGGAAATAAAAGAAAGGAGAGTGGCGAAGGAAAAGACACGCATCCACAATTGGCTGTAAAGGGACTGCCACTGCTCAAAGGTTAACTCAGGATTCAATGCCAAATAGGCAACAACAAAAATAGTGTACGCCGCCATAATGGCGCCACCGACGCGCTGGATCAGCCAATCATACAGACCGCTGCGCCCAAAACTGGTTACTGAAGTTACCATACCCACACCCCCGCCAATACGATCAATACGATGGCAACAAACAGCGCAATTTTGGCACCGGTTTGCCCGCCCTTGAGAGATTCACCGACACCAAAATCCATGATCAAATGACGAATACCAGCCACGGTGTGATAAGCCAATCCTGCCAAAACGGCCCAGAGGACAAATTGGAAAACAGGGTTTGTGGCGATATCACTGATGCTGTTAAAACCTTCTTGCGAATCAAGACTGGCATCGAGCATCCATAAAAGGACAGCTACACCTGCAAAAAGGAAAACGCCGGAAACGCGATGAAGAATGGAAACGTAAGCAGTGATGGGGAGTTTAATAGTCGCTATATCTAGGTTGACAGGTCTTTTCTTGTTCACGGTCTATCTCACCTTTATGCCCATCGCGGGCAGGTTTAAGAATAAGCGCTTCATTTCTCGCCAGGTAAAAATGACCTCAAATGAAACACGCCCTGCAAGTCGCGCAGCATTATAGAGATTGGCCTTTGGAAACACAAACAAAAACCCCCGTAGAACTTCCTCCATATCGCCGCAACAAAATAACGCCGCATATTTAACGCCGCTTTTACACAACACCTTGATTACATTGAAAGATTTTGAAAAAAATGCACCGCAAGCGCGCGTTTTAATTTTCATCGCTCCAGATAAGTGCAGGCACATTGGCGAGTTTTCGTTCGATGAGGGAGCCGCCACACCCACTCTACTTGGTGACGCGAAAGTTTTCGAAAAAAGATAAAAGAAATTGCCCCACAGATGTGCCAAAAACTTTCGCCTTAACAATTAAGTCATCTATAATGCCGCTCGCAAACGGCAGCGTCAGCCCACCACAAGAAGCTGACTAGTCCATAAAAAACGTAGCCGGCCTATGACGCTATTAAATGTAGAGCTATTGCACCACGCACAGCTACTTACAGTTTTTATCAGTTGAGTAGAGCGAAACATGCTTCTCTCAAGCCTTTAGTCTTAATCAGTAAGCACAGGAGTCAGTAATGACTGACAAGAAAGCACATCTCACGATTGATGGCATTGATTCAACTATTGAATTACCTATTTATGCCAGCACAATCGGACCTGACGTTATCGACGTTACCAGTATCACCAAGAATGGCTTTTTCACGTTTGACCCGGGCTTTATGTCCACCGCCTCATGCGAATCGAAGATTACGTTTATTGATGGTGATGAAGGTGTGCTACTCCACCGCGGTTATCCGATTGAACAACTTGCTGTCTCCTCTGATTATCTCGAAACCTGTTACCTCTTATTAAATGGCGAATTGCCAACTCCGGCACAAAAAGAAGAATTCACTGCCGAGATCAAAAAACATTCCGCTGTAGACCCCTCCATTGCCAACATCGTTAAAAGCTTCAAGCGCGAATCCCATCCTATGGCGATTCTGTGCAGCGCTGTTGCAGCTTTGGCCGCGGTGTACAACGACGAAATTGATATCACCAACAAAGCAAGCCGCACGCTGACTGCTTACCGCCTGATCGGCCAAATGCCGACTCTCTCGGCGATGGTTTACAAGCATCGCCAGGGCGAAGAGTTTATTGCTCCCGATGACAACCTCAACTATGCCGAAAATTATTTGAACATGACTTTTGGCACTGCAGGCAAAGCGCCTGACGTGAGCAAAACGATCGCCAAAGCCATGGATCGCATTTTTGTATTGCACGCAGACCACGAGCAAAACGCATCAACATCCACTGTGCGCTTGTCCGGCTCATCAGGCACCAATCCGTTTGCCGCCATCGCCGCTGGAATTTCAACGTTGTGGGGCCCTGCACATGGTGGCGCTAACGAAGCTGTTCTGGAAATGCTGGAAGAAATCGGCACTGTCGAAAATATTGAAGCTTGCGTGGCGCGCGCCAAAGACAAAACCTCTGGCTTCCGCTTGATGGGCTTCGGTCACCGCGTGTACAAAAATTTTGATCCACGCGCAAAAGTAATGAAGCAGACTTGCGATGAAGTATTGGCCGAATTAGGCCTGGAAAATGATCCACTGCTGGCGATTGCCAAACGCCTGGAGCAAATCGCACTGGAAGACCCTTACTTCATTTCTAAAAAACTTTACCCGAATGTAGATTTCTACTCAGGCATCATCATGAAAGCGATTGGTATCCCTACCGAAATGTTCACCGTGATTTTTGCCTTGGGTCGCGCAGTAGGCTGGTACTCCCATTGGGATGAGATGGTGAGCGGCCCCTACAAAATTGGCCGTCCGCGCCAGCAGTATACTGGCAGCCCAAAACGTGATTATCCAAAAAAATAATTGCGGTTAATTGTTGAATGTAAAAAAAAGGCCGCACTGCGGCCTTTTTCTATTATGCGAATTTCACCTACAACACATTAATCCAAACGGATGATGCGATTCTGTGGTCCGGGAGCTACCTGAACGCCCGCTTTTACCGTATCCGCGTCATTCAAAACATTTTTGAAAAACACTTCCAATGCATCCACGTCCTGCGCCCCACCCAGACGTTGGCTACCCTTGCCTAACACATAAAATTTATCGCCGCCATCAGCAAGAAAATTATTGACCGTTATCCGGTATGTGAGCAAAGGATTCACCACCACCCCATTAATCCTGATCGACATCGGATTCACTTTGTCGCAGGCTGGCCCGACAGGAGACCACTCATACTCAAAACCAGCTGACACCTGCAAAATGCGGTTAAAAGATTGGCCGAGGGTATCGCTCGTCGGATAATCCCAGGAAGCAGGAGCAGTAGCGGCATTGCAACCGGTAAATTGCTGCTCCAATAAAATATGAATTTGCTCGCCAGTCAGGGTCAGGGTCACCAAACTATTTCCGAACGGCTGGACGGTGAATGCTTCACCATAAGTTACCTTGCCATCCCCTTCCCCCATCGGGCTTGATACAAAGCTGAAACCAGGGCTGCGGATCCCACCCGGATTCATAAATGCCACCACCGCCTCGCCAAAACCGATTGCAGCAGTAGCCTGGAGCTGCGCATCGGCAATTACATCTCCCAATGCGGTTTCACCTGCAGCATTAGCAGGAGAGTCCGGCATAGCACCAGTAATTTCACCAATTACGCGATTAGCGATGGGCATGGCAAGCGCACGATATTGCGTCACTATAGCGGCGATCTCCGCATTGGGAGCAACTCCTGTCGCGGTGCGATCCACCAGCTTGTTCTGCGCCTCCACATTGGTGACCTCCCCCGATACAGGATTCACCTGGATATTGATATCACTCAATACCCGCCCTGCCGAGTTGGCGCTGGTAACGGAAATCAGGCGTCCATTTTTATTGGGCAACAGACAGTTGTATGCCTGATGGGTATGACCAGAAATTACCAGGTCCACCTCGTTATCCAATTTGCTCACTATCGGGGCTATAGGTGTGCCTTGCAGATTGCCAATACAGGCGTTGATGGTGTCTGCCGCCTGGCTCACTGGCTGGGTACCGCCTTGATGGATCAACACCACTATGGCTTTCACACCACGTGCACGCAATTTTGGGATCAACCCATTGACTGCGGCTGCCTCATCGGTAAATTCCAACCCGGCCACCCCGCTCGGCGACACAATAGTCGGAGTTTCCTTCAATGTCATACCGATAAAAGCAACCCGCACTTTGCCAAAGGTTTTAATCGCATAGGGCGGGAATAACGTTTTCTTGCTCACGACATCCTGCACATTGGCTGCCAGGAATGCGAAGCGGGCACCTTCAAATGGCACGGGTGTTCCGACTGTAGCCCCCATGCAGGTGTTAGGGTCTGTTGGATGACAACCACCGTACTGCATCCGCAATAACTCGGTGCGCCCCTCGTCAAACTCATGGTTACCTACCGCATTGAATTCCAAACCCAGCAAATTCATTGTTTCGATGGTCGGCTCATCATGGAAAAGTGCAGAAACCAACGGGGTAGCACCGATTAAATCGCCTGCCGATACCACAACGTTATTAGGATTTTCTGCCTTGAGTGCTTCAACATAACCTGCCATCCACTCGACGCTTCCGACCGGAATCGTGGGGGTTGTATTTGCTGCAGTTGCGCGCAAGTTTCCCGGCGCTTCCAGCTGCCCATGAAAATCATTGAATGCGATAATCTTTACTGGAACATCCGTCGCGCACACCCAGGAAGATGCAGCCAACAAACACAAAAAATTCCCAACATTGATCAGACCCATAGCAAACGCTCCCGCACATTAACCACGACGGATTTACGGCGAGCCCACAACAACCCACCACCGGCAATGCTCCATAAAATCAAGATACCGGATTCATCTGCCTCGACAATTCGCAAGCCTCCAATGGTGGCATTTAATGCAGCCCCATCGGGGTCAATGGCTGATTGATACAAAAAACCAGACACTGTGTAGCTGCCCACATCCAATATCAATGACAGACGGCTAAACCCGAAGTTGAGCAAGGCCGCATCAAAATCAGTTCCTGCATACTCATCCGAATAAGTAGCAACCGCTGAGGTTACATAAGCCACGCCGTTAACTAAAACACCGAATTCATCACCAGCAATACCTGCATCAACCACGGTTAAAACACTGGATTTAGTAAGTGTGAAAGCAAATGAAAGTACCGAGCCATCGCCCACATATCCTTTATCGTCATCAAGTTGGCCATCTATCCATCCCAGACTTGCGTCCTCGGCGACGAGCTCATCAACATCCAATACATACCATCCATTGGCGACCGGCTTAATCATCGTCGCAGATACATTGCACGACAATGCACTGGCGACACAGAGGCCAACCAGAAAAATCAAATAATTACGCATATCTATCTCCATCAGATTCATACAGCATTGAGGTAGCGCATGAAATACACGCGCAGCTGATTCTGGCCTATGAATGTGAAACTAGTTTGATAGATTTGTTACATTCATGTGTGAAAACACACACCAAAAGGCAAATAAAAAAACGAGTGGATTGATAGAGAAATGTCGATTGTTTTAAAAAATCAAAGAAGCGAAGCAATCATAAGAATCCCGGCTTTTTAGACCGGGTCGTAAAAATAATAATCAAATAAATTAAAAATTCCAATCAGCCATTACCCAGAATTTTTCCGTATCAGTGACTTTGGTTGCCGCATCACCCATAGCGTACTGGGCATATTTTGCAGTCCAGACTACAGCACCGGTTTTTTTGCTGATACTGAAATCAATCTCATCGCCGTAGTCAGCGCCATTCACGTCAGCATCAAATTTGTGATAACTCACCAATGCCTGTGCACCGCCAAAAGTAACACCCAGGTTTAGATATTTATCTTCAAGGCCATCCTTCGGGGTAGTTAAAAATTTATCGGCCCAACCATTAAATGCGTGCAATGTTGCCAGTGGTGTAGCAAAACCATAAGCACCATCATCAGAACCTAATAATTCATAACCCAAACCAATACTGAAACGAGAAATAGTATAAGTTCCTTCAGCCAACATATAATCCGCCGAATAGGCTTCATTTATACCGGCATTCTGTTGTTGGGCATACTCCAGGTTGTAAGCGAATCTCTCACCCACAGTACCCTGCCAACGCGCACCGAAAGTATCGCCGGAAAGTCCATATTGGGCGATCGGATTCTCCACATCCAACAAGTAGGAATAACCAATTAATTTTCCTGCTTCAAAGCCGGTATAACTTGCATTTAGCACGTGACTATTCATGTTTAAATCACCTAGCCCTGGATTATCTTCACCAAAAACACGATTCACATTTTTGATATAGGCATATGTAAAATTAGTGTAGCGAATCGCTTTGTTGGTAAATGAAATAGCATCGTAGGTCTGCTCGTTCTGGCGCCATCCAACGTTACCGATAAAACGCGCATTGTCGAGAATCAAGCGCTGGCGGCCATATTTAATTTGATTGTTAAACGTAGTGTAAGAAACAAATCCCTGATTGATTTCAGTACCAACCGGATCAGCAATTACCGCCGCAGTCGGATTAAGTGGATCATTGGGTGCGGTGCGGTAATCAACGTTATTAGTCATCTCGGTAACATTATCCATCTCTGCAACAAAACCAAATCCATTCCAGGCTCCTGACTGATAGGATAACCGCGATCTGGTGGTCCAGGCATCCGCGACTTTTTCACCAGTAGTTGCGCCTGCTGCGTTAATCACATCTTCAGTCACATCTTCATAGCGAGTGCGAAAATTTACTTTAATCACACTGCCTTGCTGCATGGATTCGGTAAATGTTTTTGCCGAAACACCTGGAGCGGTGCATGCCAGTGAACTTACCGCAGCAATAAGAAGATGAATCGTATTTTTTTTCATAGAACCTTCTCCAAAGATTTTCATAATGTGTGTGTACCATCAGCACCGCTCCAATAAATTCGAAAAATAAAATTTACAAATTGCTCTGCACTAAAAAAGTTTCTTGTAAACGCAGAGGCAAAACGCGGTGGCGGCTGAAATCGTTTAGAGCAAGGCTTATGCCAAATAATTTTCTGGGCGAACTTTTAAGGAATAATTCATTATTAATCAAGGAGATATAAATTCGCCAAAAAATGGCAAGCAAAAAAATATAATTTTTTACACGCACCCTTATAGGGACACAATATTTTTTAACGCTCCAATTACTTTCAAACAGGCAAAAGACAGTGCCCAATAAAAGACCATAAAAACGCACGGCATTTTTCTGATACGCACGCCTTTGATGCAACAAGAAGAATAATGATTAAGCTAACGCGGATGGCAGGCACAAAAAAGCCGCACAATTACTTGTGCGGCTTGTGAGTCAGTCGACTAAAGCATGACTAACCAATACGCACGCTGGCTCCTTGCGCCAAGCCTTTTTCGATTCGCACCTGGGCAAAGGTCACATCCAACTTGTTATTCGCCACCAATGTGAAGGGCTCCAAAATGAGTGCAAACAGTTCTTGCGGGGTTCGTTTGAGACCAAAGTCAGTCCCCGCATCAGGGTAGCATTTCAAATCGACAGTGAGAGTTTTCCAGCCCGCACCAGCAATATTGGTGAGCTCCTGGGTGATATCCACTTGTGAATAGCAAGATGGACCACAGCCAATGCGTACCCACGCTTTATCGACCGGGGCTAAATCGACCTTGATATCGAAAACGAGGGAAGAATCTGATTCGTAATAATCACTCAACACCTGGCGATTCAGAGTCGAAATGGCAACCAGGCCTTCACCTTCACCGTTCCACACAGCTCGACGCGCATCTTCCTGCACATCGCGATCCACACAAGTGACCGTCAAGGTTGAAACATTCGCAATGTTGCCATTGAGAGTGGCGCGGTCGTTATTTTTTCCTTCCAGGATAATGCCGTAAGCTCCCATGGGGCGGCGATTAAATAACTCCAACACGGTCGAGCTGGCCTCGAACACAATCCCTTCTTCTGATAAGTCATCACCCAAGGTATCTACATCGCCATATTGCAAACCAAAACCATAAGCGAATAGTGGATCGTAGTTGTCATCCCCAACATTCAAGGTACCTTGATCAGGTGACCTGGGCCAGGAAAAAGCCAGGCGGCCTTTAACGGGATAATTGATTTCACCATCGGTATTTTTAAATATTACCTCGGCAATACCAGCGCCTTCAGTTCCCGGCTGCCAAATAACAGCAAAAGCGTCAGAGGCATTGAGCTCACGATTGACCCACATGGGCCGACCAGTGACAAACAAGGCAACCACAGGAATCCCCTGTGATTTTAACTTCTTGAGCAATTCCAAATCACTGGTGTCGCCCGCTTTCAACAGTTGGTGCTGGATGTCACCTTGCATTTCAGCATAGGGATCCTCACCAAAGATAACGATGGCAACATCCGGCTTTTCACGGTAAGTGCCATCTACACTCAGGGTGACCTTCCCACCAGCAGCGGAAATTGCTTCCTGAATACCCATCCACAGGGTGGTGGCACCGGGGAAATCGGCCATGGTGTTGCCGGTACCCTGCCAATTCACCGACCAACCGCCAGTTTGTTTACTGATATTGTCTGCACCATCACCTGCAACAAGGATGTTCGCCCTGGCAGACAACGGCAGGATATTGTTTTTGTTTTTCAACAGCACGATGGATTCACGCACCGCCTGACGAGCTACAATACGATGTTCGCGTGCACCGAGTAACTCATCTTTCCCGGCTAATGGACGCGTTGATGGGAGACCCTTCTCCCATAAATTCGCGCGCAGTTTAACGCGCAGGATACGGCGCACTGCATCGTCAACACGCTCCATTGGAATAATGCCCGTGCGCGCCTGCTCAACTGTGTTACGAAACAGTTGTTTCCAGTCAGGATCGGGGACCATAAAAATATCTAATCCGGCGTTAACGGCCTGTGGACAATTTAATACGGTGGCGCCCGCTACAAAACCATGACCGTTCCAATCGCCCACCACCAGACCATCAAAACCCATTTGATTTTTCAGGACCTCGGTCAACAAATAGCGATGCCCGTGCATATGCTCGCCGTGCCAGCTATTAAAAGACGCCATCACGCTTTGCACACCGGCCTCGATCGCACTGTAATAGCCGGCGGCATGGATACGGCACAAAGTCTCCTCGTCGTCGAGGCAATTACCGCGATCGATACCGTTATGGGTACCGCCATCGGCAATAAAATGTTTGGCCGTGGAAATCACGCGATATTTGGACAGGAAGCCGGATTCCTGAGCTTCGCCCTGCAAACCTTCAACCATCATACCCGCGTATTCGCGCACGAGATCGGGATGCTCGGAGTAGGATTCATAAGTGCGTCCCCAACGATCGTCGCGTGCCACTGCAACGGTTGGGGAAAAATCCCAATCCAGACCTGTTACGGCAATTTCAGTGGCAGTAATACGACCAATCTCTTTAATCAACTCAGGATTGCGTGCAGCTCCGAGCGCGATATTGTGTGGGAACAAAGTAGCGCCAACGATATTACCCACGCCGTGCACGGCATCAGTACCCCACATAATAGGGATCGCGGGTTTGCCATCACTGGTATCCATAGATGCCTGGTAATAGGCATCTGCAATCGCCAGCCAATCAGCCGCTCTGGAATAGCGATTGCCATTAGGCACAGAGCCGCCACCATTTAACACCGAGCCAATGTGGAAATCCTTAACATCCTGCGGACTCAGGTGCCTGATCTCTGGCTGGATCATTTGCCCTATTTTTTCCTCAAGACTTAACTGCGCGAGCAATTCGTCGATCTTCGCTTCAAGCGCTGGATCTTTTTTCACCTTACTGGTGATGCTGGGCCACTGCACGTTTGCAACCTCCGTTGGGGGCATCTAACTAAAAACAATATATTTTATATGAGCAAGCCTGCATCACAGGCAAAGCACAACCGAATAAATGCCAGGTACTTTAAATATTCCGGTTAACAGCGAGGGATTATGAAATCATCCCAGGCATAAACCGGATTCATTTAAAAATATAGCAGTCAGGATAAATTGCAGAAGCTTCCCTGAGACCAACCGACATATTGTTTAATCGGGACAATTTCTCGCGGCGCCCCATCATTGGGTGCATGTATGGCAAGGTTTCTCTTATTTAATCGCAGCCACATGATACAGCTACAACCACTTCTCGGCTGGCGCAAGCTACTATGCAATGACAGCGCTGTCAACAGTACTCAATGCAACTTTTATGTATCTCAAGACTATATCCACAAAATCCGATTTATCGGTTATTAAAGCATCTAATAAGTTCTATGAAGCACCATCGACGAGCATAAAAAACGGATCCCGCGCATTTATCCAGATGCAGGTAAAAGTGAATTTCCGCAATTTCAGTTTAATGTTATTCTCCCGCCCCAACCCACTAGTACCAATACACCCCCCTATAACTATTTGATCTTCTTTACAAAAGAAGTTGAGGAGTCCCATGAGCCTATTACTGGTTGCAGATATCGGAGGCACCAACGGCCGTTTTGGCCTGGTTGAGTTCGATGCAGACAACATCCGCACGCACGGCCAGATTAATTACACTGCCGAGCGCCAAATTACGCTCAGGTGTGCCGATCACGCCGATATGGCCACCATGATAAAAGCCTGCTGCGCAGAACTGGGAATTGATGTACCGGCGCATGCCTGCCTGGCAATTGCCGGACCAATCGAAAATGGCCAAGCCGCCATGACTAACTTGAATTGGAAATTTTCGATCACCGGCCTGCGCGATCAATTGGGCATGAAAACCCTGCATGTCATCAACGACTTTGCCGCCCTCGCCTACGCTGTACCATTCCTGCAAGAAAATGAATTAGTTACGCTATATGAATCCAACAAATCAAATCCGCTAGCCCCGATTGTGGTAATGGGACCAGGTACAGGTTTTGGTATGGCCGCACTGGTACCAAGCCAAAACAATTGGAAAATCATCCCCACCGAAGGTGGTCATGCGAGCTTTGCACCGACCAATGAAAAAGAACTCGCCATCAAATCGTTTTTATTGAAAGAACAAAATCACGTATCAGTTGAAAATATCTTGTCAGGCGGTGGACTGGTAACCCTCTATCGTGCAATTGCCCATAACGCCGGTGTTGAAGCCAAGCTTTATACCCCTGCGGATGTCAGCACCAAAGGCCTCGCCAATGAAGATCCGTTGTGCCGGGAAGCGGTGCTGACTTTTTGCGACGTATTAGGTGAAGTGGCAGGTGATAAAGCATTATCGACGGGCGCGCGCGGTGGTGTCGTAATTGGTGGAGGTATAACTCCAAAATTGGTCGGACTGCTACCAGAATCACACTTTCTTGAACGCTATAAAAACAAAGGTCCGATGGCAGGATATGTAAGTGATATTTCGATCCGCTTGATCGTGAATGACAAAGCTGCATTGGTGGGTTCTGCCGCCTGGCTTATTCACAACACCCCTGAATTGAAAGTCCATTAATCATTGCGTATAGAACCAATAAAAAATGCACCCGAGGGTGCATTTTTTATTGGAGCGATAATGTAATTTTTAATGTTTGTCTTTGGGTTTAATTAGCGCCCCGGTAGATTCGCGCACAATAATACTTGAACTCAACATACTGGCGGGCAATTGGATTTCACGTCCTTTTAATTGTTTAAGCAATAAATCGGTGGCTTTTTTTGCCATCTGCCGGATAGGTTGGCGAATGGTCGTTAACGCGGGCCAAATCTGGTGTGCCACTGGCGTATCATCGAATCCTGCCACAGACAATTGCCCGGGAATTTTAATCCCCATCTGGTGCGCCACCATCATCACCCCTGCAGCCATATCATCGTTAGCAGCAAAAATAGCGGTAGGCCGCTGGGCATCAACCAGTAATTTTTTTCCGCACAACTCACCTGACTCAAATGAATTATCGCCCTGCTCCACCAAACCTTTTACTAACGGCAAATCATTTTCCACCAAAGCCGCTTTATAACCCTCATAACGCAATGACATAGCGCGGTGATCCGGATGACCACAAATAAATCCGATGCGCGTATGTCCCAACGCAATAAGTTGACAAGTCATATCATAAGAAGCTTCTTCATCATTCGTCTCCACATATGGCGATGCGGATTTATTTTCCGTCGGCGCTACCCGCACAAATGGAATATTCATTTTTTTGAGTAAATTAATTACGTTCATATTGTCGGACAGTGGCGGCGTCAACATCACCCCATCAACCCGTTTCTCCAGAATTAAATCGGTTACTTCGTTAATCAGGTTGGGGTCGCGATGAATGGCAGGATGCACCAGCAGCTCATAACGCTGCGGGCGGCAAATTTCCAACACCCCCTCCTGGATATCCAACACATAGTGCGCACTGGGATGGCCGTAAATAAGCCCAAGCAAATACGAACGGTTGCCGGCCAAACTGCGCGCTGATTGATTGGGACGATAATCCAGAGCGCTAATTGCCGCTTCAACTTTTTCACGGGTCACAGGGCGAACATTAGGCTCGTTATTTACTACACGCGACACCGTTTTTATGGACACCCCCGCCAGCGCGGCCACGTCGTCGATGGTTGCTTTTGCCACAGGACTCACCTCAAGGTTGTTTTTTTATCGCTTTTGTCAGCGCGCAAGGTCTTTGGTTGCCAGCATGTTTTTATTTGTTAATTTTTTATCAATCCAGTATGAGTCAAGATGACCATAAGATTGATATTGTGCGAGTGATTGTAAACCGGGAACAAACAATGTGACAGCTTTATAGGCTTGGATTATAGTACCGCGCGCTTGGCGCACGCTTTTATCGGCAATCGTCAATTTGAGACCACGACAAAAAATAGATCATTTTTATAACAACGAGGCAACACATGAAATCACCAGCTAGATACGGCCCGGCTTATGCGGCAGTCACAACACTTTTTCTTGCGTGGGGTTTTATTACCTCACTGATTGACCCTCTGGTCGCCGCAGTAAAAGGTATTTTCAGCTTGACCGATGTCCAGGCTCAACTCAGCGCCTTCGCCTTTTTTATTGCCTACGGTGTAATGAGTTTCCCTGCAGCGGCAATCCTGTCCCGCTTCAAATCAGTGCCTACCATCCTGATGGCACTGGGCACCATGATTGGCGGTTGTTTATTAATGTTAATCGCCGCGAATATTGAAAACTACACTCTGGTACTTGGCGGCCTGTTTGTTCTGGCTGGCGGTATCACTGCATTACAAGTTGCGGCTAACCCTCTCGCCGCTGCATTAGGCTCACCTGAAGGCAGCCACTTCCGCCTGACATTCAGCCAAGCCTTTAACAGTTTTGGTACTTTTATTGGTCCGATTATCGGTGCCTCCATGTTCCTGGAAGGTATCGAAGTCAAGCCCGGTATAGAAGTAACTGAAGCAGCTCGCGCAGAAGCGCTGGCGGGTATCGACGCCGCTTATTTTTGGTTGTCAGGAATGATTGCCATGCTATTAGTGTTTTTCTTCCTGAGCCGTAAGATTGTTGGTGAAGCAGCTCCGGACGCTTCAAGCACAGTAATACGTCGTGGCATTTTATCCATGCTGAAAGAAGCTACTCAATCCAAATGGGCACTGCTGGGTGGTATGGCAATTTTCTTGTACGTTGGTGCAGAGGTGGCGATAGGAACTCAAATGGCATTTTTCCTGAACTCCGACTCCATTTGGGGTCAGTCAGATGCAGTTTTTAACATTCCATTTATTAGCGGTTTAATTGAAAAATACATCACTGACTCAGACGGGATTCTTGGCGTTTCCCTTCAAGAAGCTGCTGCTCTTACTGCGATTTACTGGGGTGGCGCGATGGTGGGCCGCTTGATCGGTTCTGCTTTATTAGCCAAAGTAAACGCAGCGTTACTGCTGGCTGTTTTTACTAGTGGTGCCGCATTGATGTGCTTATATGTATTTAGCGTAGGCGGCGTAGGAGCAGGCTTCGTTGCATTGGCAATTGGCCTCTTCAACTCTATTATGTTCCCGGTAATTTTCAGTTTGACTCTTGAGCGCTCAACTGCCAGTTCTGAAGCCACTTCAGGATTCTTGTGTACCGCAATTATCGGCGGTGCATTTGTACCCTTACTGGTAGGTTTGGTTTCAGGCAACTCAAGCTACATCACAGCTTTTATTGTGCCTGCAGCCTGTTATCTGGTTTTGTGCTGGTTTGCATTGAGCGCGCGCAAAGTGCAAGCAACTAATGACGTAGCCGAAGTGGCAACCAGTCATTAAGTAATAAAAGGCAAGCGGGATTTATTAACACCGCTTGCCCTTAATCGCTCTGTATTATTCCCAACGCGCCATTCGCTGCTGGTCACTAACCTTATCCTCAACCCAGCGCCCTGCACCATCAACACCAGTTTCTTTTTTCCAAAAGGGTGCCTGATTTTTTAAAAAATCCATCAGAAACTCTGCTGCCTGAAACGCCTGTTCGCGGTGCCCACTGGTAACACCGACATACACTATTTGATCCCCTACCTGCAACTCACCGACGCGATGAATAATACGGGCGGCAGATATTTTCCAACGTCCTTTCGCTTCGTCCAAAATTTTCTGCAGGATATTTTCTGTCATGCCCGGATAATGCTCGAGTGACATGCTTTTTATATCC
>JAJQJO010000257.1 GCA_021323495.1 Cellvibrio sp.
CGGTAACTAATAACCAACGGCTCAGGCGAGAAAGTTTCATCACTATAAAACTGGTATAGCTCATCAAAGAGAATTAATAAGCTGCCGCCATCTACATGTAATAAATCTACACTGAATAATAGAAGGTCCTGATGCTCGCTGAGCTTTACCAGGGTGAAACTAAAACCTGGCCAAATTGCCGAATCGCGATGTGAATGGGATTTCTTTTCACGTAATTGGTGCAAAAGATCCTGACACTCAGCGTTAGACATACCCAGGCAATTTACTAGCTCCACGGCATACTGGGGCACATCGCTCAATATGCGCTGGTTACCTTCACCATCAACTACTGCATGTAGCATGTCATGTCGGGCAATAAGTTTATTAATTGCAACATTCAGCCTATGAATGTCTATTGGTTCCGATTGAACTTCGGCGTAAAAATGTATGGACACACTTCCCAGATCAAATGCATCCTGATGTCCAACCCAATAAGCGCGCTGAATATCGGTTAGCGGAAACGGCTCATTCCGTCCGCGATTGCCGGGGTTAAGTACGATAGTACGTGAATCCTTCTGCGCATTAAGTAAGGCGATAATTTCTTCTTTACAGGATTTCAACTGCGCGAGATTCCTGGCATTCAACGCACCCTGCCGAGTCAGAACGCGCAACTTTCCCTGGTCAACATTGAGAGAAACTCCTTGTTTAACCAGCTCATCCAATAAACGATGAGCAACTTCTTTTTTGTCCTGCGCAATAATCTGGTTCATATAATTACCTCTACCAAATCATTGGCGGAATCCTCAGCCAAACCGAACTTTTGTGTAAGTCGAAGATCAATTTGCTTAGCTAAATCTTTGAGGACTGGTGACATGCTGAACTCAACCAGCGTCATATTGATCCCGTAATGCTCTGTAAGCATTTCGAGCAGCTGTACACTACGAAGCGAATCCATACCCAACTGAAAAAGATTCTTTTCGGGATCAACTTCCCCTTCTATGCGGGCGATATTCTTCACCCATCCGGCAAGGACATCCTCAATATTATCGAGATTTTTGGTTTGCACTTGACTAGTGATAGCCAGGCTCCGCGAATCCTCCAGAGCAAGCAGATGTCGGGTTAATAAGTCATCGCTGTAGCGACGATTGATAGGTAGCTCGCCCGACAAGAATTCGTTTTTGATACGGATATGCTGGATTTTTCCACTAGTAGTCCGGTGTAAGTCCTGATTGGCAACAATAAGAATACCCGCGATCTGGATACCAAATTCTTGCAGTACCCTTATTCGAATTAGCTCAACCAACTCGTTGAACACATCGTCAGATACCTTGGTAGCGATAGCGACAACCAATGCCTCACCTTCGTCCGTATCAATACTAAAGGCAGACATAGGGCGAGAACGCAAGGATTCATGCGAGTGTTCGACAGCGGTACAAATATCGGCCGGATAAATATTGCGTCCACGAATGATTATCACGTCTTTTAATCGACCACAAACAAATAAATGATTGTCCTTAATAAAACCCAAATCACCAGTACGCAAATAATTACCCGAGCTAGCAGCGATTCGATTGTGAAAAGTATTTGCTGATTCAGCTGCTTTATCCCAATATCCAACTCCATTGCTGTCGCTGGCAATGCAAATCTCTCCCACAGCATTTTGGGAAAGTTCGACCAGCAATTTTGGATCCAGAATTTTGATGTCGGGCGCGTATTCAGTGCCAAGCACGCCGCAACACACCAACATACGTCCACCGGATTCCACCTCGACAGCCAATCCTTCTTCGAGATATTGAGGATCAAACCTTCTGCTTTCGGAAAAAATTTCCGAACAGGAAACGTAAACGGTCGATTCGGCCATTCCGTACCCGGCACGCATTGCAGATGCGTTTAAGCCGTTACCCGCAAAATGGTTGAAAAAACGTTCCACCGTAGAATAGCGAATAGGCTCGGAACCGCTTAACAAAGTCTGCAGTGAAGAGAGATCAATATCTGCTGACGGTGTCGGCAAACGATCCACGCACAAGCGATACGCAAAATCTGGTGCACCTGCAACCGTGCCTCGATATTTGCTGATGGCTTCAAGCCATAATTTTGGTTGACGGACAAAGTCGTCGGGTGACATTAGATATAAAGGGCAACCATTAAACATAGCCGAAAGGGCTGCGAAAATTAACCCCATATCGTGATAAAGCGGTAACCAGGATACAAATACACTGTCGCTGTGATGTTTCATACCTGAACGCAACATTTCCAGGTTATGCAACAGGTTGCTATGGCTAATCATTACGCCTTTAGGAGTAGAAGTAGAGCCAGACGTGTATTGGAGGAAAGCAATTGTTTCGAGACTAATTTCCGGCAGATTAGTTATTGCAGTCGTTGTTGAATCAATCTCCGACACATTCACCAGACTCACAGCATGCTCAATTACAATTACATCCTGCTTAAGCACATCACGTGTCAAGTTATTAACCAAAATAATCTGCGCCTGACAGTCCTTCACAATGGATTCCAGCCGTTCATTCCGACGTTGCTCATGTGGAGGGAATGCGGTAACAGCTATTACGCCCGCATACAAGCATCCAAGAAACGAGCAGAGGTAGTCCACACCTTGTTCAAACATGAGTATTACACAATCACCAGGCTTGCTTTGCTTAACCAAGAGGTTGGCAATTGCCAGCGCACGCTGTTGCAAAGAATTAAAGGTGAGCGCATCTTCTTCTTGGCCCCGCCTGAGAAACTGAATAGCCAAATCGTCACTTTTCGCAGCGGCCCAATGATCCATCACATCGCAAAACGAATTTACTTTGCTTCTGATGGGTTCATCGAATAAAAAGTTATGCTTTTTTGGATCCATAATTTTCATCACATATCTCCTGCCATTAATTGATTCATTCACAGAACACTATTGGATGACGGTTCCAGGTGTTTCGTCAGCGGTTTTTTGCTCTGTGATTATTCCCGTCTGCTCCTGGGTTTTTCCCAGAAGTAAAAGTGCCGGAAGCAATGTAAATTGGATCAACCAGGCCGAGCCAAGAATAGCTATAGACATACGGCCAAAATTGGCATTTGGTACAAAATCTGCGGTAACGAATAATCCAAAAGCACAGATCAATATGAAGGTCGTTAAGGTGATGGCGGGACCGACTTTGAGGATGGTGTCCTGTACCACGGCAACAGGAGAGAGCCCCTTTGCCATTAATACTTTGGCGTGACTGACGAAATGTGTCGTGTCATCAACAGCAACTCCGAGGCAGACACTGAGTACGACCACCGCACCTATATCAATCGAAAAACCGGTTATCTGTAAAACGGCCATTCCAATACACAGTGGAATCAGGTTACAAGCCAGGGATAGAATGCCCAGTTTTACTGATTTTAAAGCGAGGATTATGATAATTCCCATAAGCACAACAGTAAGTAATGTCGACTCCAGGAATGATTTTGAAACATAACCATTCATACGCTGAAACAAAATCATTTTTCCAGTGACGGTGACATCCAATCCTAATTCCTTACCTCTTTGCTCAATTTGATCAGCAAAATACGTAGCTTTGGCGGAATCATAATTGGTCCATTTAACCGTAATTCGCAGCGCGTCATTTGCCAGGGTAACCCGATTTGATAAATCCAGCCCCTGCGGCAGGTTCAGCGAATAGAGAAAAATCAATTCAGATATAGTTTCGCGTGAATCAGGCAATCGATAGTAAGCGGGATCATCGTTATTCATCGATCTGTGGCTTTGTTTTACGACATCAACAATCGAAAATGTCTTTACCACTCCAGGAATCGTATTTATCCATTCCTGATAATCGTTTACTTTATTAAGAAACTCTGGCGACTTAATACCGTCTGCTTCCCTGGCATCCACGACTACCTCTATGCCTTGCGAACCACTTAGGTATTTTTCAGAAAAGTCGTTCGCCTCTCTCAACCAATAACCTTCCGCAAAATATTTGAACGGGTTTGCATTGAAGGTGTTTTTGCTCGCAATGAAAATACTGCCAAGAGTAGTTAAGAGGAAGAAAGCAATAATTAAAAACTTGTTTCGCTCTACAAAGTTTATGTATTTTACCGTGCCCGAAGTCGAGGCAAGACCATATTCGACACTATCCTTAATCTCCAGTTTGGCTGGCTCACCGCCTTTCTTATTTGGCAGTACGCCAACTACAGCACCGATGAAAAAATAGGTGATTATCCATGCCACAATCGTTCCGAAACCTACTATCACCCCAAGATCAGATATGGCAACAACTTCTGATGATAAGAGACTGAAAAAACCTACTGCGGTTGTGGAACTGGTGAGTATCGTTGGTAAAAGGTTTTTGGTTAATGCTTCTGTGGCTGCAACTTTGCGGTCGTAATATTTATTGCGTAGCTGGAAATAGCTTGTCAGTATGTGAAGGGCATTGGCGATGCAAATAGCAATAATAAATTGTGGGACTACCGCAGTAATATTGCTGATCTTGATGCCCAACCAACCGGCGATGCCCATAGTACAAATTACTGATCCTACAATGAGCACCATACTCGGCATAATGGCACCAGCATGGCGGAAAGTGACCAGGAGCACCAACACAATTATGCCCATCACTAACGGCAGCCGCGCTTTTGTATCAGCTTGCGAACTCTCTTTCATTGCTTGCATAACTGCCAAGCGGCCTGTTATGTGAAACTCATGATCACCTGATTGGTATTTTTTAACTATCTCCCTTACGGCATTTATGACGGGTTCTGCGTCTACAGCCTGCTCCAGGGCAGGTCTCGCGTAACCCACTATCATCGTGGTCTTGCCATCCTTGCTCAATAAATAATCTGGAATGATTTCGTCTTTGTCGGCAATAGCTTTACGCTCCTGCAACAAGCTATCACTGTAAGGAGTTTCGTCCGGCAACAGGGGCTCCACGACAATTTCGTCATCTGCTGCGTGTACCCACCGATAATTACCAATCGAATCGACACGAACTATATCCGGCACCTTCCACATTTCCTTTGTAAGAAGATTAATAAGCTCCGCCGAACTCTGGTCAAAAATTCCGGATTCGCTTCGCACCATCAACACCACCGAATCATCATTGCTGAATTTCTTTTCAAACTCTTCAACCTCAATGCGAAGAGGATTATCTGCAGCAAAAAACGCCCGATAAGTAAAGTCCGTTGATAATTTGCCCAACCCCAGTGCAAATATGATCACTAATAAAAGAGACAAAATAATTGACTTGACCGGGTGATACACGATGAAGTCGATAAACTTAATGCGCTGGTTATGAATCATTATTCAATCCCTCAAGTTTTGTAAAAAATGAACCTTTCGCTCTTTACAGGTCGGTTCCCGTTGCCACGTTAACGTTAAAAATTTAGGCCAAACCCATCGTCTCCAAGGGAAAGCATAGGCATAGGCAGGCTTTCAGATAACGATTGAACTGTGACTTAAGCGAAGTAAGAAAGGGACTACTCTGTGATCAATAGCGGAATTTTGTGAGGAACGGTGGGGCGCGTTTGACGAATTGCAGGGATCATGTGACGAATTGCAGCTCATAATCTAGCCGCAAAGCGGGAGAAAAAGCCTTATCAACAGAAATTTATTTTCAAACCAATTGAAATTTGGTCACTTTAATAAAGTGTAGACAATACCTGGAAAAATGCATAATTCAAAACTGCCAATATAGATCGATTTAATTTCCAGGAAATTTTCTGGAATCAGTTCATGCACAGAACCACATTTATTAAATTAATTTAAAATTCCATAGCCTGGGTGGTGAGATGGTGAGATGGTGAGATGGTGAGATGGTGAGATGGTGAGATGGTGAGATGGTGAGATGGTGAGATGGTGAGATGGTGAGATGGTGAGATGG
>JAJQJO010000258.1 GCA_021323495.1 Cellvibrio sp.
CCGGCCGGTCCCACCAACTGCGCTTGCATATGCAGGCGATCGGGCACCCGATCCTGGGATGTGAATTCTATGGTGGAGAATTTGCAGCGGCGGCTGATCGGTTATTGCTGCATGCAACCGATTTAAGGTTTGTGCATCCGCTATCGGGAGAGGATGTTTTTACTATGTCGGCAGCAGATTTTTAATTGATCCGCCTCCGGGATTTGGTTTCTTAAGCCCAATCAAATATTTAGTTTGCATTAACTTATGTAAAGCCTCGTTAAATTGCCAGGGCAAAGGGCAAATTATTTGACAACGTTGTCCGGTTGCGGGAAATTGCAGCATTAATCAACCACAAAGGATAACAACATGGGTCATCAACGTATTCTTCTCGCCAGTATGCTCGCTGGATCAATTGCATTTATTGGCTGCGGTTCCAAAACCGATTCGACAGCACAGCAGGCTTCGCCACCACCGGCATCATCTGTGGCACAGACATCTTCAGTACCTGTCCCGTTAACGGCAGCCGTATTCTTTGATGATTTTAATTATCCGGATCTCGCTGCATTTAATAGCAATGGTTGGAAAGTCAGAACCGAAACCGGTCATCCGGGTATCAAGGGGGCAACCTGGTCGGCTGAGGGAATATCTTTCCATTCCGATATCCCCGAAACGGAAGCCGGTGCCGTGCGTATGAGTTCGGTCACCAATGGCACCGGCGAAAAAACCCGTCATACGCAATTTTGCCATGCGCGTAAATATCGCGAAGGAACCTATGCTGCGCGTATTTTTTTTCGCGATGAACCAAGTTATGGGCCAGATGGTGATGAAGTAATCCAAACCCTGTATGCGATCAGTCCGCTCAAAGCGCCGATGGATAAAAATTACAGCGAAACTGATTTTGAGTACCTGCCTAATGGTGGTTGGGGGGAAAACACCAAGCCGGCGATGTGGACAACCAGTTGGGACACCTTCCAATTGGAGCCCTGGACCAAAGTGAATGAATTTACCCGGCAAGAAGGCAGTTACGCTGGCTGGCGTACATTGGTGCTGACCGTTGCCGATAACAAAGTCACCTATTATGTAGATGGAAAGCTTTTTTCCGAGCACACCAGCGCTGTGTATCCGGAAGATTTTATGTCGATCAATTTTAATTTATGGTTTATGCCCAAAGGTGCGGACGGTTCACAAGGCCCAGTCGATTCACCCGACATGCGTGAATATCAGGAAGATATTGATTGGGTGTTTTTCCAGGAGGGCGTAGCGATTACAACGGCAGAAGTGGAGGCGCAGATTGCAGAAATGCGCAGCAAAAAAGTAACCTATATTGACAAGGTACAAGAGCAAAACCCACCATTGCCATCACCTTGTGGGTTATAAATAAAATCCGACTGATGTTAAGAATGCCCGGGTAAAAGAAATGCCCGGGCATTTTTATTGCGGGTTATTAATGCTGTGACGCTTCCTCAGCACCAATGCCTGTTTGCGAGCGCACGAATTGCGCATCGAATAGCGATTGTTCTGCAGCAGCGGAAGCCGATTTATCGGTTATGGAAAAAAACCAGATACCGATAAATGCGATGCTTACCGAGAAAAGTGCAGGGTATTTATAGGGGAAGATCGCCTCGGTGAAACCAAAGGCATCGACCCACACCGTCGGGCCAAGCACAACTAGAATTACTGCGGTAAATAAACCCAACCCGCCACCGACTACGGCGCCGCGTGTGGTCAATTTGCGCCAGTACATGCTCAGCAATAGAATTGGGAAGTTGGCGCTGGCGGCGACGCAGAATGCCAATCCCACCATAAAGGCGACGTTTTGTTTTTCAAACACGATGCCCAGCAATACCGCAATCACACCCAGGCATACAGTGGCGATACGTGATGCGCGGATTTCTTTTTTCTCATCGCGGTCACCTTTTAACACCAGGGTGGCATAGAGGTCATGTGAAATTGCGCTTGATCCCGCAAGGGTCAACCCCGATACCACTGCAAGAATCGTGGCGAAGGCAACCGCCGATATAAAGCCCAACAATACGTCGCCACCCAAGGCTTGCGATAAATGGATCGCGGCCATATTGGCTCCCCCAGTCAATGCACCATCGGTAAAGTAAGCCGGGTTTTTCAACAACAAAATAATCGCACCGAAACCGATAATAAAAGTGAGGATGTAGAAGTAGCCGATAAACCCTGTGGCATAAAACACTGAGCGGCGCGCTTGTACGGCGTCCTTCACGGTGAAGAAGCGCATCAAAATATGCGGCAGGCCAGCAGTACCAAACATAAGCGCGATGCCGAGCGAGATGGCCGAGATAGGATCGCTGACAAGTGTGCCCGGTGCCATGATCGCATTGCCTTTGGCGTGCACTTTCACTGCTTCGGCGAACATGTTTTCAAAACTGAAACCAAATTGCACCATCACGAGAAATGCCATGAGCGTTGCACCGGATAGCAATAAAATTGCCTTGATCAATTGTACCCAGGTAGTGGCGAGCATTCCGCCGAAGGTGACGTAGAGAGTCATCAATACACCGACGATGACCACAGCCACTTCGTAAGGCAAACCAAACAATAATTCGATTAATTTTCCGGCGCCGACCATTTGCGCGATCAGATAAAAAATTACGGTGACCAGCGAGCCACTGGCCGCGAGGATACGGATAGGTTTTTGTTGTAAACGAAAGGAGGCAACATCAGCAAAGGTATATTTACCCAGGTTACGCAAAGGTTCGGCGATGAGTAACAGCACAATCGGCCAGCCCACCAAAAAACCAATCGCATAAATCAAACCATCAAAACCCGAGGTGTAGACCAAGCCGGCAATGCCTAAAAAAGACGCCGCCGACATGTAATCGCCCGCGATCGCGAGGCCATTTTGAAAGCCGGTAATGCCGCCACCCGCTGCGTAAAAATCATTGGCGGTTTTGGTGCGGCGCGCTGCCCACCAGGTGATGCCGAGCGTAACTGCCACAAATGCCAAAAACATAATGATGGCGATAGTATTGACGCTCTTTGTGCTACTGGCTTGTGCCCAGGCACAGGTCGCCATTGCTGAGAGGATCAAGGCGAAAGGAGCATTGAATTTCATGCATTACCCTCCGCTTTTTTCCGGATCGCTTGGGCAAGTGGCTCCAATACGCGATTGGCGTAATAGACATAAATACCGGTAATAATCATGCAAAACACAATTACACCCAGGCCCATTACCACGCCGATAGAGGTGACACCCCCGCTAACAGGATTGCCAAGTGCAGCAGGCTCGAATGCAATGGTAAGGATTAGCGCGAAGTAGGCGACAATGACAGCCAGCGATAGTGGCCACATGATTTTTTTGCGTGCGCGGGTCAGGGCCGCGTACTCCGGCAATTGCCGGATAGTGTCGATTTGCATACTGTTTTTCCCTTTTTTTTCTGAAGTATGGTGTGACAAGGGCGATGGATGTGCGGGTGGATTGCTACCGGATTCGCCACTGGTTTGTTCTGGTCTGGTTGTGGTTGTGTGTAGTTTATTTATAGCTACTTGTAATTATTTACAGTTACCTGTTTTTTTTTCGCTGTTATGAGTTGCTGCCGGTATCGGCAGCGCAGGGCGATTCTAGCAGCCATTTCGGCGCTACAGGAATACCACGAGGGATAAAATTCACAAACTTGCATACAAGCAAGCAATTTGTCAGATCCAGCCTTTTTGGCGGGCGATACGTGCTGCATCGACGCGGTTGGCAGCATGTAATTTTGCGATAGCTTCGGAGAGGTAATTGCGCACAGTACCCTCGGATAAGCAGAGTACTGTTGCTATTTCCGCAGTCGTTTTGCCTTCAGCCGCCAGGCGCAGGGCGCGGCGTTCTTTATCATTGAGCGGATCGCTCTCACCCAGTGCCATCATCGCCAGTTCACCGTCGATCACGCGCTTGCCTTCCATGACCTTATAAATAGCCTGTATGAGCTGTTCCGAGGGCGCATCTTTTAATAAAAATCCCGCAACGCCCATATCGATCGCGCGGCGGATATAACCCGAGCGGCCAAAGGTAGTGATGATAATGGTTTTGGTAGGTAATTTTTGTTGTAGCACCCATTGCGCTAATTCAAGGCCGGAGCGGCCAGGCATTTCAATATCGGTGAGTAAAATATCGTAATTGTTTTGTTTCATTAGCAGCCAGGCACGGTCGCCGTCTTCTGCCTGGGTAATTTCAAAACCCTCTTCCATGCTCAGTAAAGCAGCCAACGCGCCACGTACCATGGATTGGTCTTCTGCTAATAGAATTTTCATGTGCGATTAGGATCCTTGCTGATGGAGTTCGTTGCGCGGCAGAGAAATAATAAATTCGCAACCTTTATGGATGGAGGACTGCAAATCTCCCGTGAGTGCGTGCAGGCGCTCTTGTATACCCTGCAAACCATTACCGGGTATCAGGGATTTCACTTCGCCGTTATCGCGCATACACACCAGGATTTTGTCGCAGTTCTGCTGGAATTCAATCTGGCAATGATTGCCATTGCTGTGGCGCAACACATTGGTGGTTAATTCGGTGAGCGCCAAAATAATTGCGGTTTCTGCACGGGGGGTCAGCTGGGGAATATCGCCATTGAGTTCTACCACAAAACCGTTTTGCCGCAGCTTTTCACAGAGCTCCATTACCTCACCCGACAGCCCCCGATGTTTATAACCGGATACAGTCTGCCGTACCAGGCTCAAGCTGTTGCGCGCAATTTGATGCAACTCGGATAAATGTTGTTGCACCTGCTGATGTTTTTCTTGCTCCAATAATTTTTCCGCCAGTTCTGCCTTGAGCGCAATACTCGACAAGGTGTGGCCAAGGATATCGTGCAGGTCGCGCGCGATACGTTCGCGTTCAGCGATAACGGCAAGCTGTTCGATTTCCTGGTGGCTTTTTTGTTGGTTGATGCGCGCGTCCAGACGCAATTTTTCTACATAACCGATGATGCCGATGGTGACTAATCCGGATATCGCCGGAAAGGCAAAATAGGGAAAGGGATAATTAAACTTGAAATGCAATGCAGCGATAGTCGCCACTAATAAACCGGTGACGGCCAACCAGATTCTGGTGCGATAAGTGAATCCCACCAGGAAACCTATATAGGAAAAAAAAGTACTGGAGCCGGGGGTATAGGGAGTGATGGCTAGGCCCAGTAAGGTGATCGCAGTGATTGGTATCCATACATGTCTACGTTTGAGCGTAATAGCCCATAAGTACAGGGCTACAAAAATACAATAAATACCCACCAGCAAAACCTGGGCGAGAGCACTGAAGGGTATGTAATACACAGGCACAAAATAGTAGAGGCTGAAAACCAGCCAAATCCAGGATTTGGCAGAATAAATAGAGCCAGCGCATTGTTCGGAGGGGTGGTGATTCATAGCCGCGTGTCTGTGGGGTGGTCGGAATTACGTGCCTATTATGTACCTGTTGGGGTTACAGGTGAATCTGCCGTACAGGTTATCAACCAGTCTGCTACCTATCGCCATGGTCTGCCAGCAGCGAAAGTCATCATTGTCTTGTGACAAATGTCAGTGAGTCAGGTTAGTTCAATTGGATTGTAGCCGTCGTAGAGACGGCGTTAAGAAACGCAAAACACCTTGTTGTTTGTGCATCCTGATTCATTCTTGGCGGGTTTTTTATTGATGACAACACCAGGGGCTAAGATGAAACAACTGATTGTATTGATTTTGTTAATTGGCGGATTAGCTGGCTGCAACCATTTGCCAGATCCTGGAACTTCTTCCGCAGAGCAACTTTTGCGTGTGCCTTATATCAGCAGTGTGGATCATGTAAAGCGCGAC
>JAJQJO010000259.1 GCA_021323495.1 Cellvibrio sp.
GATAATGGTTGCGGAGCTCGACCAACTCCTTAAGTACTGTACCTCTCAGACCAAACTGCTTCCAATGCCGCTCGTAAAGTGACCCGGCAACTTCTGTATGGTTATCCCACAGGAAACGCGCCAGGGCCAAATCGCCAGCCGATATTTTTACGCTTACATCCAAACGTTCACTTAACCATGCTGACATTCCTATGTGGTCTGGATGTAAGTGCGTGAGAATAATCTGCTTGATGGGTTTAGCAAAAAAAGCCGATGCGAGTAACTCCTCCCATACATTCCGGGTGGCCTCGGTATTTAATCCGGTATCAATCAAATACCAACCATCGAGGTCTTCCAACAGATAGAGATTGATGTGATTAAGACGGAAAGGCAGCGGCATCCTGAGCAGATAGATACCCTCACCAACAGGCTCAATAGTTACTTTCTCGATGATCACTAAACAACCTCCGTTGTTGAAAAAAACAGGTTTTCCCGGTAAGGGCTTGGTGCGGAAGATCCGCAAGCTGCCCCATCCTTTCAGAGCCAGCAGCCAGTTTCTACTTGTGATTCGGGCTATAGCGAGTACCACAGAAAATGTGTACAGTGGGTCAGCCAAAAATTATATAAGCACGAGTTAAATGCTAACTACCATATCATCGCTAATCCCATTTTCTATCATCATACTGTCAGGTTATTTGCTTACGAAATCGTCGTACCTGGATCACAAGGGTGCCGAAGCAATTTCGAAATTGACTTTTAATATTGCTGTTCCAATTTTACTTTTTGTGTCAATTGCAAACGCCCAGATCCCATCCTTCATTCGTTGGCAATATATATTTTCATTTTATGTGCCAGTTACGCTCCTGTTTTTAACAGGCGTGCTCATTGCAAAGTTTCTTTTTAATTTTGATATAAAAAAACAAGCGGTCTACGCTGTGTGTTGTACTTATTCAAATACCACTATTGTAGGGATTCCGCTGTGTATCGAGATTCTCGGCACCCAGTCACTTATCCCCTTATTTGTTCTTATGTACCTCCAGAATATTATTCTATTTTCACTGGGCTTATTAACTGCTGAACGCGACGCCTTTGATGTGAAAATTCTCCATCGCTCGCTGGGTAATATTCTGCTTCAAGTGATTAAAAGCCCCATTATGCTTAGCGTTATTCTGGGGATGATAGTCAACATATCGCACATACCTATTCCCTATAGCCTTGAAAAATCGCTGGCACTGTTTGCCCAAACCGGTGTGCCACTCGCGCTGTTTGTATTGGGGACAACATTAAGTCGTTTTCATTTATCTGACGATATTTCCAGTGTCCTGGTCGCCGTGTTAATCAAGAATATTTTATTGCCCTGCTGTGTTTTTATCCTTGCTTATTCAGTATTCAATCTCGAACCTCTATGGGCGGCCACAGCAACGCTCGCTGCCAGCATGCCCATAGGGATCAGTGGATACATTTTTTCTGAAAAGTACAAAGCCTGGGAAAAAGGCGCTGCCAGCAGTGTATTGGTCTCTACTATCGTGAGCGTCTTTAGCATGCCCATACTATTGTCACTTTTCGGAATTCTTTGATCCTGATTAATGAAAGAGTGAATTCATTTGAATGATGTCTTTTTCGCTTAATGCTCCAACCGAGAACAATAAGGCCAGTTGATCATAGAGATACGCATAATACGTCGCCGCTAATTCAAACCTGGCATTAAAGTAACTTTCGTTGGCCCGCAAAACATCCGACGTTGTGCGTAACCCTTCGCTACGGCTCGTTTCAGTACCATGCAAAAGTGTCTCGGACGATTTCACCAATTGCTGCAATGCTTTATAGCGGGAAGCACCGGAATTCACCCGGACAAACGCGTTTCCTACCTCCAGATCAGCGTCTCTCCGGGCAGCCATCAGCAGTCGGGCAAATGACTTGCAAGCAAGCAATTATGTCAACCGCAAGGTAGATATTCTTGCGGTTCGCTGCTGTGATTTTTTGTATAAATGATTGATGCAATCTCATCGCCCCAATGCGCGCGATGAGATTGCTTTGGTCAGGTTAGTTTTTTTAGAACACTCAACTAACATCACTCCACAAATCAGACTGTTTTACTGGTGATTCCATCTGCAATAAAAATGCTTTTGCTTCCAGACCGCCCGCAAAACCGGTGAGCTTGCCGGAGGAGCCGATAACGCGGTGACAGGGGGCAATAATGGAGATAGGATTTTTACCGTTGGCAGCACCCACTGCACGCACAGATTTTTCATTGCCGATTTGCTGTGCAATCTGCAGATAACTGCGGGTCTGGCCATAGGGGATGGTAAGCAGGGCTTGCCAGACTTGTTGCTGGAACCCGGTGCCGTGGAAATCCAGTGGCAGTTCAAATACTTTTCGCGTCCCTTCAAAATATTCATTCAATTGCTGGGCGGTGGCAACCAGCAACGGAAAGTCTTTGCTGTTTTCACCTTTATCGATGCCGACCCGTTTTGGATCTTCATTTTCCCATAACACGGCGGCAAGACCCTGGTCACTCGCGATCAAGGTTAATTGGCCAACCGGTGAGGGAATGATGTTGTGATAATTCGACATAATTTTATCTTCGTTATCCCTATTGGAGCTTGCTACCTTATAACAGCAGTTATCTAACAAGGAATTTTTCGGATCATCAGCGAGCATTAATCTCTTGCGCTAAAATGCGATCAATTTAATCAATAATCTGGCCCATCTATGACAACCCTTGGTAAGGATGTGGCGATATTTTCGTAACAATAAAAACAGCCATCGTTATCGTACCCTGTAAAACATATTTGTAAGGCAGTTAAATGCGCCCCAAAATATACTCCGCATAATAAAGCGGCATGACAATGTAAGTCTGTTCCGTTGGAGAAGAGCCCTGTGTGCCAGTCAGCTTGATCGTTTTGTGGGGAGCGCATTTGGTGATGTAGGATTGCAAGGATCTTGCGCGTGTACGATTGCCACTTTTCACTTCTATCGGCACTACCAGACCCGCTTCATTGGCGACAAGGAATTCAATCTCCGCACGCGAGTCATTCCAGGAAAAGCTCGGCTCAATTCCCATGGCAGCCAACTCCTGCTGCACAAAATTTTCTGCAATGTAACCTTTGTATTCGTAGCCTTGCAGTTTAATTTCTTTATAGCTGGTATTTAGCATGTGATTAAGTAAACCCACATCAAACAGAAACAGTTTTACCATTTTGTCTTTTTGATACGCAGCCAGTGGTGTTCTGGGTCTGCCTTCGATAACGAAATTTTTTAGCGCCAGACGGCAGCGGTGCAACCAACTGATCGGACTTTCAAACTCTGCATAGCGGGATTTTCGCTCAAATACGCCTTTAAATTTAAAACGTTTTACCGACTCATCCAGCACCGCCGATAGCTGTGAAGGAATATTGCTAAAAACTGCCTCGATTAACTGCGCATCCATCTTGCCAGAATATTTACCGAAATCCCTTTTATAACCCGCGATTAAATCAGCATGGACTTTGCGTACATCATTGACACGTTCGACAATACTTTTTTCCGTATTGTTAAACCAGGTAGCAACGGCTTCAGGCATACCGCCGGTAAAATAATAATCCGTCAATTTATCAAAGAGTTTCGTATGTGCTGCGGCAGAATCAGTTTGTGCCTCATAAGCATTGATTAGTATTGGCTCGTTAGAGGCCCATAAAAACTCGCGGAAGGTAAGGGGCCTAAGGTTATGTTGTTCTACTTTCCCAACCGGAAACGAATTGAGCAAACCAATGTTGGAGCCACTTGCTGCTATAAAATAACCCGGCGCTTGTTCAGCAAAATATTTTAATGCGGTGACAGCTCTGGGACATTCACCAATTTCATCCAGGATCAGTAAATCAGTTTCAGGATTGAATATTTTTCCCGTCAGTAATTCAATATTTGATATCACCGCCTTCGGTGATAGTGAACCGGCAAAGGCAGCGGCAAACTCCGGAGTTTCAAGAAAATCCAGACGTAAAACATGGGGGAACTCACGCCCCAGCAATTCTTGCAGCAGAAAGGTTTTTCCGGTTTGCCGTGCCCCATCAATAAGGAGCGGCTTTCTTTCAGCTTGCCCCTTCCAGGCAATCAACTTTGTAAGTAACAACCTGTTCATTGGGCTAAACCTTGGGAGAGATAAGATGAACTACACTTTTAAGCGCATTAAAATGCATTATTCGGCAATATTACGCGCATAAAAGTGTGGATAACAACATTTTTATGCGCATAAAATCGCTTAATCGCCAAGCTTCTTCCTTCTCCTGCGAATGAATACTGTTAAATGACGTATCAATACCCATGTTCAATTCGGGCTTTGTAGAACCACACGCCATTGATAGCAATTCTCATTATTGCTAATATTCGCAACCAGTTTATATCCCAAGATTTGTAAGCCTCGTCCGTTATAGGAATTCCCATGTACCGTTTTTTACGTCCCGCCCGTTTGTTATTGATTTCCGGTGTCCTCGTGCCGAGCCTTGGTATGGCAGCGGAGAACGAGGTTGAAGAAGTGTTTGTGAGCGCGAGCCGCACCGAGCGCCCGCTGAGTACCATCCCCAATACCGTGACAGTGATTAATGCTGCAGAGCTGGAGCAGCAGTTGTCGATCCAGGACGATCTCTCCACGGTGCTGGGCAACCTGATTCCCGGTTTTTCACCCAGTCGCCAGAAGATGACCAACTCCGGCGAGACCCTGCGCGGACGCAAGCCGCTCTATATGATCGATGGCGTGCCGCAATCCAATCCGTTGCGCGATGGCGGGCGCGAAGGCAATACCATTGACCCTTCCGTTATCGAGCGGGTCGAGGTGCTGCACGGTGCCAATGCGATCCACGGGATGGGCGCGTCGGGCGGGGTGATTAACCTGATCACCAAAAAACCGGCCGCCAGACTGGAGCAAAACCTGCGCATGAATACCGGCTTCCAGACCGAAGATGTGGGCGAGAGCGCGGATTACGGCCTGAGTTACAGCCTGTCCAACCGTGTTGGCGATGCGGACGTGATCGCCGGTATCAGCCTGCGCGATATGGGCGTGGCTTACGACGGCCACGGCCAGATTATCGGTGCCGACAATACCCAGGGCGATACCATGGATTCGCAATCCTGGAATGGTTTTGTGAAAACCGGTTATGACTGGGATGACCAGCGTATCGAATTGATGCTCAACCGCTACGAAATTGAAAACAAAAATAATTGGGTGTCGGTGCCAGGCGATGAATCCGAAGGCATCCCCAGCAGTGCGGTAAAAGGGGAGATCACCGGCGCCGGCGCCAAAAACGAAGTGACGGCCATCAGCCTGAACTACACCAATGAGGACTTCCTCGGGCATAAGTTGCGCCTGCAGGGCTTCAGCCAGGATTTTGCCGCGACCTACGGCGCAGAAGCCGTGCCACTGGCAACCTTCCAGGACCCGGCTTACGGACCCAACCTGATTGACCAGTCGCAAAACAATTCTGAAAAACTCGGCATGAAACTCACGCTGGTAAAAAACGAGCTGGCCAATTTGCCGGTCAATCTGATTTACGGTGTGGATCTGTTGCAGGACGAAACCTGGCAGGAATTGATCCAGACCGGGCGCGCCTGGGTACCGCCCAGCCACTATGAAAACTACGCACCTTATTTGCAGGCGGAGTTTACCGGGGTCGACAAACTTACCCTGACTACCGGCGTGCGCCATGAAAAATCCACGCTGGATGTGGATGACTTCACCACCCTGGCGTCCTACGGCAGCCGGTTTGTCGAAGGCGGTTCACCGGACTTTTCCGAGACGCTCTACAACTACGGCGGCACTTATCAAATCACCAGTGCATGGCGGGTATTTGCCAACTATGCCGAGGCCTTTTCCATGCCCGATGTGGGCCGGGTATTGCGCGGTATCAATCGCCCCGACCAAAGCGTGGAAAGCTTCCTGGATTTAAAACCGGTGCTGACCGAGAGCACCGAGTTTGGTGTGGAATATAAAACCGGTGACCTGACTGCCGAGCTCAGCTACTACACGTCTGATTCGGATTTTGGTGAGCGCCTGGAGCGCGATGCGGACGGCATTTACACCGTACAGCGCGAAAAAACCGAAATCGATGGTATTGAATTCAGCACTTCGTGGGCTGCAACCGATGTTGATTTATTCGGTGTGCGTTACGCCGAAGCCACTGGCCGTTACGATTCCAATAAAGATGGCGAAGTGGATGCCGATCTGGGCGGCACCAATATTTCGCCCGACCGAGTCAACCTGAGTTGGGATCGCTCCTGGTCAAATATCGTGGACACGCGTTTGCAGGCAAATTATTTATTTGATCGCGAAGTGGAAAATGCCAGCGGTGCCGTTATCAACGAATTTGATGGCTATATCACCTATGACCTGAGCGCGACTATTGCGGCCTTTGATGGCACTATCAGCCTGGCGGTGCAAAATCTTACCGACGAATATTATTTCACTTACTATTCGCAGAGCAGCCCGAACGATATCCGCAATTTTACCGGCGTGGGGCGCAGTTTTAATCTTGGTTACCATCGCACCTTTTAATTCGCTTTTTTTAATTCGCCCTCTTGTTGTACAGGTAATTAATGCCCAACACCAAAAAACGTCGCCATCCAACCCGCGCTAACCTGTTGCTGAGCTGGCACAGGTGGTGCGGATTGGTTGCGCTGGTGTTTTTATTGTTGGCTGCATTGAGCGGCAGTATTTTAGTTTACAAACAAGCGCTGATTAAACTCATCATCACCCCCAGTGCGGACCTGCCGGTGAATTACACAGCGCAACACATGGCGCCGCAACTGGACCGGATTGCACAGCGGATAAAAAATGATGCCAGCGGTTATCTAATCAAAGCACCTAATGCTGAAGAACCTTACTGGACGCTCACGCGCGATGCTGACCGCAGTGTGCAATTATTGGCGATGGACTCGCTGGAGCCCTATCAAAACAATCTCTGGCTATTGCAGGTGTTAGCGTTTTTCAGGCATTTGCACACCGAATTATTTGCCGGTGTTATTGGTGAAGCCGTTTTATTGCTCAGCGGTTTACTGGGATTATTGTTATCCATCACCGGTGTGATTTTATGGTGGCCGACCAAACGCAGTTTTCGCTGGCGCTGGATTGTTCCGCGCAGGATAAATGTCGCCTACCTGATGCATTACCATCGCCACGCGGGTACTTTGGCAGTGCCGGTGTTGCTCATCATTTTATTAACCGGCAGCATTATGTTGTGGCAAAAATTAACGGGGCCGATTTTAGCCCCGCCGCCAGCGACACAATTTCCACCGCCGTTAAGTGCAGCTGATGCTGCAACACCAGCACAATTATTTTTGCTCGCGCACCAATACTTTCCCGATGGCTGGCCGACGTTTATTCGCCTTGCGTCCAGCACTAATCCCACTGCAAATTTTCGTTATCGTCTGCCGGATGAGTGGCATCCCAACGGTCGCACTTCAGTAAAAATTGACTTGGCAAGCGGTGCTATCACAGTGAGCGCCCGCGCGGATAATGTCGATTGGCAACAAAACCTGATCAACCAGAATTATCC
>JAJQJO010000260.1 GCA_021323495.1 Cellvibrio sp.
CGACGGCCATGTGATAGATATGCAAGTGGGCGCCTATGTTAATCAGATGGAGGAGTGGGTGGTCTACGATCCCGCCACTGGTGAAGGTCATTTGCCTGGTCCGGTGTATCGCATTCTCGCACCGCAGATTCGCCGCGCGTTTGCCGGGAAAGGTGAGCAACTGGTGGAATTTGATTGGTCACAGGCGCGGACCAAGGCACGCACCTGGGAGGCGCGGGTAATCCTGCGCGAGCAGGACGAAGCGGTGATGGTGATCCGCGATATCACCCTGCGCAAACAGCAGGAGGCCGAACTGCGTCTGTGGGCCAAAGTATTCGAAGGCAGCAACGAGGCGATCCTGATTACCGACGCCAACCTGAATATCATCCTGGTAAATAAAACTTATGAAAGGATTACCGGTTTCACCGAAGAGGAAGTGCTGGGGGTAGATACCGCCAAAGTTGGTCTCCATCTGCATACGCACAGTTTTTTCCGCAATCTGTTGTCGATCCTCAAGGAGCGTGGGTACTGGCAAGGGGAATTGGTTAACCAGCGCAAAAACGGCGAGAAGTTTCCCACCTGGTACTCCATCAGCCAGGTATTGAATAGCGAAGGGCAACCGGAGAATTACATCGCTATTTTCAGCGATATTTCCGAACGCAAAAAATCCCGGGAACGCATTGATTTCCTCGCCCATCACGACAGCCTGACCGAGCTGCCCAATCGGGCATTGCTCAATGACCGGTTGGAAATGGCGATCAATACCGCCAAGCGGCGCGGCGAAAAGGTGGGTCTTTTATTTATCGATCTGGATCGCTTTAAAAACGTCAACGATTCCCTCGGCCATGCAGCGGGCGACCAGATATTGCGCCAAACTGCCGCGCGGTTAAGCGACGCCGTCCGCACCGACGATACGGTTGCGCGATTGGGTGGCGATGAATTTGTGGTGCTGCTACCGCGGGTACGCGATGAACGCAGTCTGGCGGAAGTGGCGATCAAACTACGTGAAGAGCTGCTGGCACCTTACATTCTGGAAGATATGCCATTGCACCTGAGCCCGAGCATCGGGATTGCGGTCTACCCGGAGGATGGTGATACTCCCAGCACCCTGATCAAAAACGCCGATGCCGCTATGTACCTCGCGAAGGAGAAGGGGCGTAACAACTACCAGTTCTACACTCCGGTACTGAATGCGCGCACCCTGGATCGTTTGAAACTGGAGTACGACCTGCGCTCGGCGCTGGAGCAGGGACAGTTTGAATTGCACTATCAACCGCAAATTATTGCGGGCAGTAAAGAACTTTACGGTGCCGAGGCGCTGGTGCGCTGGCGTCATCCCGAGCGCGGGCTGGTTCCGCCCAATCACTTTATCCCGCTGGCGGAAGAGACTGGCCTGATTATTCCCCTCGGCGCCTGGGTCATTGCCGAGGCGGCGCGGCAAGTGAATATCTGGCAGCAGGCCGGGTTTACCGGGCTGGTGCTGAGTGTGAATATCTCCGCCTTGCAATTCCATCAGGCCGGTTTTCTGGCCGAGGTGCAAGAGTTAGTGGCACAGGCAAATACCCGGCCCGATTCGCTCGAATTGGAACTGACTGAATCCATGTTGATGAGTGATATGGAAGTCTCCATCCAGGTGCTGCAAGCCTTTCGCGATTTAGGTTACCGCGTCGCGATTGACGATTTTGGCACCGGCTTTTCCTGTCTCAATTACCTGCGCCGCCTGCCGGCCAATATCCTGAAAATCGATCAATCCTTTGTACGCGATATGCAGTCGGACTCTGCCTCCCTTGCCATTGTTACTTCGATCATCCGCCTGGCTGAATCGCTGGGAATGGAAACCATTGCCGAGGGCGTTGAAACAGCAGAAGAGGCGGCACTGCTGGTTAGCCAGGGTTGCCAATTGATGCAGGGCTACCACTTTTCCAAGCCCTTGCCACCAGCGCAATTTGAGACCTGGTTTCGCCAATGGTCGACTCCCTCATAAACCAGTCAAGCTGACAGGTTCGTCCCAAGGTTGGATTGGCGCTGGTTGCTACGGGAAGCATCAGCTAGGCTTGATGAAACAGAAGGAAAAATTGTGAGGTTATCAGGCATATGAAGAGCGTACGACAGTCTCGATCCCTTGGCTTTTGGGTTGCCCTGGTATGCCTGGTCAGTAACGGTAGCCATGCCGATGAAGATCTCGCTTACCTCGAACTCAGCCTTGAACAACTGCTTGACGTCCCGGTCACCGGCTCGACCATGACCGAAGAAACCATCAAAACGGTACCCGCTGCTGTATCGGTATTTACCCGTGAACATATCGACCGCCTGGGGATGGATTATCTCTACGAGCTGCTCAACCTGGTGCCCGGTTTCCAATTTGACCGCAATGCGAGTAATGGGCTCGCGTATACCTACAGCGCGCGCGGCAGGCGCACCACCCAGCAGTCACTGGAAGTGCTCTTGCTGATTGATGGCAAAGTGATGAATGACCCTCGCGCTGGCAGCCCGGATATTCCCCTACCGCTGTATCCTGCGTCGCGCATCGAGCGGCTGGAGGTGATCCGTGGCCCGGGGTCGTCCTTATACGGCAGCTCGGCCTTTACCGGCGTGATAAATATAATCACGCGCAGGCAGCAAAAATCCTTTGCCCTGGCTTATGGCTCCCGGCAGCAGCGCAAATTGGAAGGGGCTTGGTCTGAAACGCTCAACGGTTGGGATACCGACGCATTTGTCTATGCCTATAGAGACAATGGTGAAGAATTTGTCCTGCCGGATTCCTTCAGTGGGAATCCCATTAACACCAGCGATCCGCGTGAGCAATTTGCGGTGGACCTGAGGTTCAAGCAGGGCGATACCAACCTCGACTTTTCTTATAACGGCGCTGAGGCTGGCGATTTCTACCAGTCTGAAAATACTGCCAATGGCTATAACCTCAGCGAGCGGGAGCTTTGGCATTTTTCCTTTGACCAGGGCTTTGAATGGTTGGCCAATACCCGGTCGCAAGTGGCCTTGAGTTACCAGCAATTTTCCTATGATTTCAAGCTGTATCTCACTGGCCCTGGCGCCCTGGTTCGGGCGAGCAGTCCCAGCAGTGCCGAGCCATTCAGGGGCGACGCCGGTTTGGCTGGCGACAGCTGGCGATTTACGTTCAGCAATGATTGGTCTATCGATGCCCAATCCAGCGCCCAGTGGGGTATGGAATGGACCCGGCATCGCGAAACGGAAGCCAGTGCACTGGCTAATTTTGATTTGGTGCAACTTAGCCAGGGGCAGCTTCCCATAACCTATTACGGTGAAGAGGGTAAGGTGTTCCCCATAGGTACAGAGGAGGCTCGCGGTAACATCGGTGCTTATGTCCAATATTTGCGCACTTTGCGCGAATCAACCCGCCTTACCCTTGGCGGGCGCTTCGATGATTATGAAGAGCTGGATGGGCGCTTCAGTCCGCGTCTGGGTTTGGTGGAGCAACTCAACCAGGTGTATAGCCTCAAGTTGCTCTATGGCGAGGCGTTCCGGGCGCCCACATTGGCAGAAACCGGCCTGATTAATAACCCACTCTTGTATGGCAATCCTGACTTGAACCATGAGGTGGTGAAAACCTGGGATTTAATCCTGATGGGTAATTGGAAGGCGACCAACCTTAGCCTGGGGGTGTTTGAAAACCGGTATGAAGATCCGATACAAATTGTATTTGTAGGTGCTGCGCGCACCTACCAGAATAGTCCGGGCGAAAAGAGCCAGGGTCTGGAGGTGGAGTGGACGCAGGAGTTAGCCAGGCATTGGTCCCTGCGAACCACCTATACTTATATGGATTTGCCTGAGAGCGCATTTCGCGAGGCGACCCGGACCGGATCGTTTGAAGTGAATTATTCCGAAGAAAAATGGAACTGGAATTTGTTGGGATATTATCAGGACGAACGACAGACACCCGTCACCCGTACTGCCAGCAATAACGGTATGCAAGCCCTGGATGGTTTTTGGATGCTTAATACCCTGTGGTGTTATCACTTTGATGCTGGTTATGAACTCGAACTGCAGTTGAAAAATATCACCGATGAAGACGCAGCAACACCGGCAGAGAGTTTGGATAAGGTGGGAGGAATTCCCAATCGCGGGCGCGAGTTTAGTGTGGCATTGGAATGGAACTTTTAACGTAAAATGAAATTTTTTAAAAAAGCTCATCCATGAGCCAGGGGTTAACCTCAAGCAAACTCCACTGCATTGTCGGTTCTTGGAGTTGCAATAGATTGGAATTCCGCACGCAATATTTTCGCTGCTTCAACCATGCGCGCCAGCGCCGCTTCTGTCTCCGGCCAACGGCGGGTTTTTAAACCGCAATCCGGGTTTACCCACAAACGCTCCACGGGAATTTCACGCGCGGCGCGCTTGAGTAGATTCACCATGGTTTGTACTTCGGGAATATTGGGTGAGTGAATGTCATACACACCTGGACCAATATCATTCGGATAATGAAATTGCTCAAATGCCTGCAGCAATTCACCATCGGAACGTGAGGTTTCAATAGTGATCACATCCGCATCCAGATCTGCAATCGCTTTGATAATGTCATTGAACTCCGAGTAACACATATGGGTATGGATTTGTGTTTCATCCTGCACACCGCTGGCAGAAATACGGAAGGCTTTGACTGCCCAGTCCAAATATTCCTTGCGATCTTTTTCGCGCAGCGGCAAGCCTTCGCGAATTGCGGGCTCATCAATCTGGATCACTTGAATGCCCGCCGTTTCCAAATCCACCACTTCATCGCGCAACGCCAGAGCAATTTGCAATGCAGTGGTCGCACGCGGTTGGTCGTCACGGACAAATGACCAGAACAACATGGTGATAGGGCCGGTGAGCATGCCCTTCACAGGCTTTTTGCTGAGTGATTGTGCATAGCGCGCCCAGCTGACAGTAATCGGTGCGGGACGGGATACATCGCCATAAATAATCGGTGGTTTTACGCAGCGCGAACCATAACTTTGCACCCAACCGTATTGCGTAAAGGCATAGCCATTTAATTGCTCGCCAAAATATTCCACCATGTCATTGCGCTCGGCTTCGCCGTGTACCAGCACATCGATCTCAAGCTGTTCTTGTTTTGCAATGCAATCCGCAATTTCCTGACGGATACGGTGTTCGTATTCCACTGCATTAATTTTCCCCTGTTTGAATTCACTGCGCGTTTGGCGGATGTGTTCCGTTTGCGGGAATGAACCAATAGTGGTGGTGGGGAATGCAGGTAATTGCAATAGCGCCTGTTGTTTGGTAATGCGCGTTGCAAATACAGAATTGCGTTGCGCTTGCTCAGGTTTTATTGCTTTTAAGCGCGCTTGCACTTCGGGGTTGTGAATTTTAGTAGAGCTTAAACGTGTTTGTGCTGCTGCGGTACTGGCCGCTAACGTCTCTTGCGCTATGGCATCAAACGGGCGGGTCAGCAAGGTTTTGAGCGTAACAACTTCTTGCACTTTTTGTTTGGCAAACGCAAACCAGCTTTTAATATCTTGCGGTAATTTTTCTTCGCGCTCCAAATTCACCGGAGAGTGCAGCAGCGAGCAGGACGGCGCGATCCATAAGCGATCACCCAAACGTTCTTGTGCAGGGTTTAACAGCCCTAGTGTTTTTTCCAAATCATTGCGCCAGATATTGCGACCATCGACCACCCCAACCGACAAAATTTTATGCGCGGGCAAACGGTCGATCACATTCAGTAATTGCTCTGGTGCACGCACCGCATCGATATGTAAACCCGCTACCGGCAGGTTTACTG
>JAJQJO010000261.1 GCA_021323495.1 Cellvibrio sp.
CCCAACTGGTGCGCCAGGGGAAAGGTGACTTCTCACCTTTTGATTCTAACTAATTGATCTATAAAGAAGTTGGTTGTAGATGACCTGCGCTGTCCGGCGCCCCTTTAAATGGCTATAATGCCGCCCTTGTTATTTGGTGCCACGCTTGGCACCAATATCCTTTTTCCTGAATTGTGAGCATCCTGAGTGAGTGAAACTCCCGACATTACGGC
The DNA here is from genome assembly GCA_021323495.1 of Cellvibrio sp. Classification (GTDB taxonomy): domain Bacteria; phylum Pseudomonadota; class Gammaproteobacteria; order Pseudomonadales; family Cellvibrionaceae; genus Cellvibrio. Next base: position 213 of record JAJQJO010000261.1, read on the forward strand.
ATCCCCGGATCTTGTTGCACCTGCGGATGCAGCGGCCAATGCTGTTGACCCAGGGGTGAATGCCGGCGGAGAACCGGTTGTTTCGGCGGTCAGCACCCAACAGCCGAAAAACCCGCAGCAGGGAGAGATGCCATTTGCGGTAGTCCATGGCAAAGCCTATACCCAGCTGCCTCAGGATTTATATATCCCGCCAGATGCGCTAGAGGTATTCCTGGAGGCGTTTGAAGGTCCGCTGGATTTATTGTTGTACCTGATTCGCCGGCAAAACATCGATATCCTCGATATCAACGTCTCGGAAATTACTTCCCAATATATGGCGTATGTGGAATTGATGGAGGCGCACCAGTTTGAGTTGGCAGCGGAGTATCTGGTGATGGCGGCTATGCTTGCCGAGATCAAATCACGCATGTTGCTGCCGCGCTCGACCGAGGCGCATGAAGAGGAGGAAGATCCCCGTGCATCGCTGATTCGCCGTTTGCAGGAGTACGAACGGTTCAAACAGGCAGCGGTAGATCTGGACCATGTGCCGCGCGTAGCGCGCGATGTGTTCCCGGTGACTGCGGCCGGCCCCGACCGCAGCCTGACACGTCTTGATCCCGACGTGGAGTTGCAGGAATTATTGCTTGCGCTCTCGGAAGTGTTGCGCCGTGCCGATATGTTTGAGAGTCATCATGTATCCAAGGAAAAGCTGTCAACCCGCGAGCGTATGGCGCAGGTTCTGGATACCCTGGCGCATCAGCATTTTGTGCCCTTTGTAAGCCTGTTCAGAGTGGAAGAGGGCCGTCTCGGAGTGGTCGTCACTTTTCTCGCAGTAATGGAATTGATTAAGGAATCGCTGGTGGAAATTGTCCAGAGCGAATCTTTTGCACCTATTCATGTAAAAGCCAGAACACAATGACAAACGAAATTGATATCAACGACGATACCCTCGACGGGGATCTGGATTCATCAGTCGAAGTGGGTGAGGAGTCACCTGCATTGCACGAAGAGTCCGACACCGAAGAATCAGCAACGGTACCCGTGACCCAAATGCCGGTTGATGCGGAGCTGCTGCGCAAAATTATTGAAGGCGCCATTCTGGCAGCCGGTCAGCCGATGACAATCGCGCGTTTACTGGAATTGTTCGATGAAGAAGTTGCGCCGGGCAAAGAGGAGATCGCTGCTGCGTTGGTTGAGATCCAGGCTGCCAGTGCCGGGCGCGGATTTGAATTGAAAGAAGTTGCTTCAGGTTGGCGCTTCCAGGTGCGCGATAATCTTGCTCCCTGGGTAAATCGCCTGTGGGAAGAGAAACCGCAAAAATATTCGCGCGCATTGCTTGAGACCTTGGCACTGGTTGCCTATCGCCAGCCGATTACCCGCGGTGATATTGAAGAAATCCGCGGTGTAGCGGTTAGTTCACACATTATGAAAACCCTGTTGGAACGCGATTGGGTCAAGGTGGTTGGGCATCGTGATGTTCCCGGTCGCCCCTCGCTGTTTGCAACAACGCGGCAATTCCTGGATTATTTCAATTTAAAAAGTTTGGACGAGTTGCCATCACTCAGTGAAATCCGCGATCTGGATGAATTAAATCCGGTGTTGGATCTGGGAGAGGCCGGACTGGGTGAGAAAGACACTGATCCACCTATTCCTGATGAAAACCCTGTGCTTGTTGCTGATGAAACTGATGCAGCACCAGTGGATGCGCAAGCCGCTTTATATGAAGACGGTTTTGTAGATGGTGAAGAGGCGTTTGTCGACGCGGATGACGTAACAGTGCCACCGGCAACGGCAACAGAAAATGACGAAGAACCCCGCAGCGATTAATCGCTGCCCAATAACCTATGGTGAAGAAAATCAACCAGGATAAACCCGAAAAACCTACCAGGGCTGTGAAGCCAGTAGTTGCAGGTAAACCTAACGCTGGCGGAAAAAAACCAGCGAGTGGCAAACCGGCGAAAGACAGTGCGGTTAACAGCGGTGTAGTTAAAAACAATGCAGCTAAAAAACGAGACACCGGTGATAGATTTGCACCCGAAAAATCTGCTGGTGGAAAATCCGCGAAATCAGCAGGCAAACCTGCGCGCACATCTGGCCAATCAATTAAACCAAAAGTGGCGCGGGATGCAGATGAAAGAGCCCCATCTGTTATAGCCCCCGACGATGAAAAATTGCAAAAGGTACTCGCCCGTGCGGGCATTGGTTCGCGCCGTGAAATGGAGCGGGCTATTGAGGCTGGCCAGGTAAAAGTCAATGATCGAATCGCCACCCTGGGCGATAGGGTTACACCGCAAGATAAAATTTTTGTCAATGGCCAGCGTGTGGTGTTACGGAGCGAATTAACCCGCCGTCGCGTCATTTTATACAACAAGCCGGAAGGTGAAATTTGCTCCCGCTCGGACCCCGAAGGTCGTCCGACCGTTTATGACCATCTACCGCCGTTGAAAGGTGAGCGCTGGATTTCAGTTGGCCGCCTGGACTTTAACACCAGTGGCCTTTTGCTGTTTACCAACGATGGTGAATTAGCGAATAAACTCATGCATCCATCTTCTGTTATTGACCGGGAATACCTGGTGCGTATTCAAGGTGAAGTAACTGATGAAATGCGTGAAAGTTTATTAAAAGGTGTCGCGCTCGATGACGGCGTTGCGCGCTTTACCGATATCGTTGACGGTGCCGGTGAGGGTAAAAACCGCTGGTTTTACTGTGTAGTTATGGAAGGCCGCAACCGTGAAGTACGCCGTCTGTGGGAATCGCAGGGGGTGAAGGTAAGTCGTTTAAAACGTGTACGCTACGCAAATATTTTTATTCCTTCACATGTGCGCGTTGGTCAATGGACCGATTTGACTGAGCGTGAAATCCAGGACCTGTGTATGACCGCCGGTTTTGACAGCTCAACCTATACGCGCATGATGGAACCAACCCGCGATGAAGCCGCGCAGCGTGAACGCCACGATAAAAAGTTGCGCGCTGCCTCTGCTGCACCGCGTCGCACTAAAGCCCCTGCACGTAAACGTCCACCGATCGTAGAATAGTGCACTTTTTGTCGTGAAGAAAAAAACGCATTGAATTGCGCCCCAAAAGCTGGAAGCTCACACCAGCTTTTGAGGGCAGCTATCACGCCATCAGCTTAATGACCCTCAGCTACTTCTTCTTTTAATGTCGCCAGGTACGCAACCAAATCGCGCAATTCCTCACGCGTTAACCCCAGCCCCATCGGCGGCATGGGTGATATACCGCCGGTTTCAATTTTTGCAATATCGCCGCGCCCGATTACATGGGTTTTCCCGGTAGAGGTAATCGTAATGGTGTTCGTGGTTTCTGCATCAAAAGATCCTTCAATCCGCTCGCCATTATTTAATACCGCTGTAATACGCCCAAAACCAGGGGCGATGCGTGCAGCAGGTGCAACCAGCGCTTCCAACATTTGCTCAGGTGTGATGCGCAGAGCGATGGTAGTCAGCTCGGGGCCAACGCGGTTGCCACGTGTGCCGACCAGATGGCAGCGCACACACTGGGTTGAATTGCTGTAGCGGAAGATGGCGACACCTTTTTCCGGATCGCCGCCGTAAATGGATTCGCGATAAACCTCCAGCGGATTGTTTTTGTCTTTTGCATTTTCATAAGTCGCGAGCAGTTGTTTAAGTTCAGGTGTGCCAATTTTTTCGGCAGCGGTGATTAATTCAAGTTGTACTTCCGGTACGATCTTTCCTTCTATTAACAGTACCATTTGTTCATTGAATACAGCTTCAGCTTCGGGCGCTTTTACATTGGCGAGCGATAACAACGCGGCTTGCTGTTCACCGGTGGTACCATTTTTTAACAGGATGCTGTGCATTTCCACCACTTGCGGGACCGGCAAATCGAGTTCCGGCACCAGGGCCAGTGCAGCCATCCGCACCGCCTGGTTTTGGTCTTTTAATGCGACAAACACCAGATCACCAATATCGGGTGGGTTAAATTTTTTGAGTGCATGTAGCGCGGCGATGCGTACTACTGCCGACCGATCTTTATTCAGGATGGTTACCAATTTTTCACTGGCATCCTTGATGTTCAATTCGCTCAACGCATTAACCGTTGCGCGCCGCACGCCGCTTTCCTGGTCATTCAATAAATTGGCGTAACCACTCGTAAGTGCTGCGATAGCTTCTGCTTCGGGGTGTGCCACCTGACCGCGATACATGCCCGTCACCCGGTCATAGTTCGATGGATTGCTCCATACCGATACGGCCTGGATTGCTTCTGCGCGTAACGCGCCGGGAATATTTTTTTGCTGCGCAAATTGGATCATACGGGTAGCATTTTCGGCGCTATTAGTATTGGCATACACGTTTGCGTTAATGGCGCGGCGCAATAAAGCCTCGTTGATGAAACGTGGTTGTTCAATGAATGTCGCCAGTGCGGGCAGTGCATCCACGACCAATGTATCGTCGCTGATGGCGCGTGCGGCATTGGTGACAATAAACTCGCTTGTATCATTCAAAAATAAAGCAAGGGCAGGGCTTCCCAGTTGTTTTAGCGCAACCACCGCAGCAATGCGTACGGCCTCCGATGGGTGTGTCGCAAGCTTGCCCAAAGCGTCCTGATTGCCAATACGACCCAGTGCGATTGCGCCGGCATGACGCAGGTAAACATCCTGTTCGTTATTTTTTTCGAGCATGTCCACGAGCGGTGCTATGGCGGATTCCGCGCGAATCCTGCCCAATGCTTGCGCGGCATAGAGCTGCACGCGCGGATTATTATCGGCGAGTAACGGAAGCAATTTATTGGTGGCTGCTTTGGTATTTGCATCACCCAACACTTTTGCTGCTTGCGCACGAATTTCGGCATCCGCATCTTGCAGCAGGTTAATTAATATCGCGTGTTCCGCCGGATTTTTTCGCAGCAGTTGTCCCAGTCCCCAAATGGCATGAATCCGCGCAAGTTGGTTGCCGGATGATATGGCGATATTTTGCAACGGTTGTATTTGCTGGTTTTCTACCAATGCAAATTGCGCTTTCTGGCGTACGCGCATATCCACATGATTTAACAGCTCAACCAGATTTTCAGTTGTTTGCTGACGCAGGTCTGACGCGAGTAGTGTCTGTGTTTCCTTACGGGTGGCATTGCCCGCAGTGTCGGGTGTATCCAATTTCCACACGCGGCCTTTTTGTTTTAAACCCCAGCCTTCAATCCAGTCACTTAAATACAGTGCCCCATCGGGACCGAAATCCAAACCGGTTGCCAATACGCCGCGGAAGAGATTTTTGTCACTCGCCAATTCAAAACTTGCACCTTTGGGTTTAAGCGTGAATGCATTGACGCCCGCACGGGTAGAAGAGCCAACAAATTCCACTACAAAAAAATGTTCCTGCCATTGGTCATTCAATGCAGTGCCTGGGTTGTAAGTCATACCGGCCGGGCCGGCATGGTAAGGTGCAACCGGCGGTAAAATATGGGCAGCCTGACCTTTGAATTGCGGTTTGTAATAATCTTCATCCATCCAGACTTTGTAATTATTATTTTTAGGATCTTTGTATTTCCCAAGCTGCCAATTAATTCG
>JAJQJO010000262.1 GCA_021323495.1 Cellvibrio sp.
ATTTTCTTAATTTTTTACAAACCCGCCAAACCTTCCATCACTCCGCTTTCGCGGCTGACCCCGGCTCGGCAAGGGCGCGCACTATACGAATCCGACCACCACCGCGCAAGCATTTTCTGACAAATGTTTTGATTTTTTGCCATCGCGATCAATCAATAGCCAATATCTACAAAAATCACACGAGTTCAAACAGGTGATACTTCTTTTTACCCACTCGCACTAAATAAAAACGATTGAAAAAAGCCTCGCTCGCCGCAAAACAATTTGTCGATTGCATATTGTCATCGCTGGATTTGGCCACCCCATTAACAAACACAGCATTTCTCGCCAGCGCATCTTTAATTTGCTTTCCCGATGCAGCCAGTTCCACATCAGCCAATAATTGGGTAAGGGGCACATCTTTAATTTCTGTACGAACCAATACTGATGAAGGCAGCCCATCTTGCTGCAACTGCATAAAATCTGATTCACTCAAACCCGACAATTCATCACTAAAAAGCGCCTGGGTAATACGCTGGGCAGCTAACAATCCCGCATTACCATGAACAAGCCTGGTAACCTCCTCAGCAAGAATGCGTTGCGCCTCAGGCTTACCTTGGCGCGTAACATCCTCCGCTTCGATAGTCGCAATCTGCTCAACAGCCAAAAAGGTAAAATAGCGCAAAAATTTATATGCATCCGCATCGGCGGTATTCAACCAGAACTGATAAAAAGCATAGGGCGATGTTTTGGCTGAATCGAGCCAGATGGTGCCCGTCTCTGTTTTGCCGAACTTTGTACCGTCCGATTTGGTCACCAACGGCATGGTCAAACCAAACACTTGGGCACCATGCATACGGCGCGCAAGATCAATACCGCCAGTGATATTCCCCCATTGATCACTACCGCCAATTTGTAACGTGCACTGGTTGCGAATGTAAAGCTCAGCAAAATCGTATGACTGCAGCAGCATGTAAGTAAATTCAGTGAACGAAATTCCCTCACCTTCACGCTCGATACGCTGCTTAACTGACTCCTTATTAATCATGTTGTTGACGGAAAAGTGCTTGCCTACCTCGCGCAAGAAACTGAGCACGTCAATTTTACCCACCCAATCCAAATTATTAACCACTTCAGCGGACTGACTACCGCATTCAAAATCTATGAATTGGCTAACCTGTTTTTTTAATTTGTCAACCCAATTGGCGACCACATCGGCAGTATTTAGCTTGCGCTCCTGAGCTTTGAAACTGGGGTCGCCAATCAAGCCGGTTGCACCGCCGACCAATGCAATTGGCTTATGTCCGGCAAGCTGGAAACGCTTCAGCATCAACAACGGCACCAAACTACCAATATGCAAGCTATCAGCGGTAGGATCGAAACCGCAATAAAGGGTACGGCTGCCAGAATTGAGATGTTCCGCAATAGCATCTCCGCCAGTCATTTGGGCAATAAGCCCGCGATCCTGCAACTCCTGCAGGATATTAGTGTCAATAGCTGCCATAACGCACCAACCAAGCATGTAAAAAGTGTTTCGATTAGGAACAAAAAGGTCGCAAAGATACCTCATCTCACCTCAATTACAAGACAAAACCTGAGGCTTGTTGCAGCAAGATGAAATTTTGAGGTGTTAATGGCGTTTTTTTCTGCTATAAATGCTTTTTCTTGGATCACTTATCTATATAAAATTTGCGACTTTTTTACCCATGCCTTTAATAAAGAATTACTATGCGATCGCTCGATCGACCTTGCTTCAATATGTGCCGCGCGAGCATCTCGTGATGGCGGCAGCTCTATCCGTAGGCGTAATAGTTATTTTAGGTAGCAATTCCCCAGAAAAGTCCGCAATTGGAAGTACCACCAGCCAACACATTCCCGGACTGGAAATACAAGGCACCGAAACCCAGGCGACCCCGATCTCCATCCCTGCAGTAGAAACGATCATTCAGGCAGTAGCTGCCATACCAGAAGAAAAAGTCATCTCGATTGCGGAGCCTACAGCACCGCAATGGAAAGAATTTACGATCCAAAATGGCGATAATTTATCAATTCTATTTAAGCGTGCCGGCCTGAATGACCGCTCTATCTACGAATTGTTTAGCGATGCCAAGGATGCCAAGGACTTACGTAATATCCGGCCCGGCCAAAAAATGGCTTTCCTGGTGGAAAATGGGCAGTTGCAAGGCCTGAATTATATTATTGATGAACTTAATAGCCTGAACTTTACCCGTGAGGCAAAAGGTTTTACTGGTAAAGAAATTGCGTTAAAACCTGATGTTAAATATGCGTTTCGCCAAGCATCGATCGACAGCTCCCTTTATATGGCCGGAAAACGCGCTGGCATGCCAAGTAACCTGACCATGGAATTGGCTAATATTTTTGGTTGGGACATTGACTTCGCACTGGACATCCAAAAGGGTGACAACTTCAAAGTGATGTACGAAGAGCAATTCCTGGACGGGAAGAAAATTGGCACAGGCAAGATCATGGCTGCTGAATTCACCAACGGTGGAAAAACATTCACAGCTGTTCGCTATACCGATAAACAAGGTGCCAGCAATTATTACACTCCCGATGGGCGCGGCATGCATAAAGCCTTTCTGCGTACCCCCATTGAATTTGCCCGCATCAGCTCACATTTCAGCTTGAATCGAAAACACCCGGTATTACATATTATCCGGGCGCACAAAGGTACCGATTATGCAGCAGTACGCGGCACGCCGATTCGCGCAACAGGCAATGGCAAAATTGCTTTTGCCGGACGCAAAGGTGGCTATGGTAACTGCATAGTGATCCAGCATGGGCAAGGTATTGAAACGCTCTACGGACATATGAATGCATTTGCCAAGGGAATGAAAACTGGTTCACGCATCAGCCAAGGTGATGTCATCGGTTATGTCGGGTCTACCGGCCTGGCGTCCGGCCCACATCTGCATTATGAATTCCACGTGAATGGCCAAGTACGCAATCCGGTGACCGTACCACTACCTAAATCAATTGGTATTGAAAAAACCGAATTGGCGCATTTTAATGAAACCACTCGTCCATTGATTGCTAAATTGGATCAATATAAGTCTTCCAGCCGCCTGGCGGTTGCCAAAAATGGCAATAACAGCAACTAAATAGAACCTGCTCATGTCGCAACACCAGCTCTACATAGGTTTGATGTCGGGCACCAGTGCTGACGCAATAGATGCAATACTCGTCGATTTACAATCCACTCCACAGCTACTTGAACAGCACACGCTGCCACTGCCAAGCCAGATCCGACAACGAATTCATGCACTTTCACTCCCTGGCGACAATGAAATCGACCGGATGGGGCTACTGGATGCGGATTTAGGAAAGCTGTTCGCACAGGCAACCCAGGAATTAATTGCCAAAGCTGGTATCAGTAACGCGCAAGTCACTGCCATTGGCAGCCACGGCCAAACTATTCGCCATCGCCCACCTGGCTCGCTCGGGGGCACCTTTACCATGCAAATTGCTGACCCTAATCTAATTGCCGAATTGACCGGAATCACCACTGTGGCTGACTTCCGTCGGCGCGATATGGCAGCTGGAGGCCAGGGAGCACCTCTTGTTCCAGCATTCCATCGTGCCATCTTCCACACACAGGACAAAGATCGCGTTATTGTGAATATTGGTGGTATGGCGAATATTACCTGGTTGCCGGCGCAGGGTTTAGTGCGTGGTTTTGATACCGGTCCAGGCAATGTATTAATGGACATATGGATAGCAAAGCACTTGGGGAAATCTTATGACCAGGATGGGAGCTGGGCAGCTCAGGGCCAAGTATGCGCAGCACTATTGGCCGAACTATGGGCAGAACCTTACTTTAAAATGCCCGCACCCAAAAGTACCGGACGCGAAAGCTTTAACTCTTCCTGGCTCGCAGAACACCTACAGAAGTTAGCATCGGCGCCAGCCCCGGTAGACGTGCAAGCTACACTGCTGGAACTTACCGCGATGACCATTGCAGGCAGTATCAAAGACTTGAGCCAAACACCAAAAGAGATATTTGTCTGTGGTGGTGGCGCCTATAACACCACGCTAATGCAAAAGCTAAGGCAATTATTGCCACAAGATTTTGTAGCAAGCACGACAATACTGGGAGTCGATCCACAATGGACAGAGTCCATGGCATTTGCATGGCTGGCACAGCAGACTATCAATCACCGTCCAGGCAATCTACGCGAAGTGACCGGAGCAACCCGGGAAGTTATTTTGGGCGGCGTTTACTATGCCGGATAGAAAAATTGCGCAGGATTTAGAGTGCGGATCAAACAGTAAAGGAAGACCCACAACCACAGGTGCTTGAAGCATTTGGATTCTGGATTACAAACTTGGAGCCCTGCAGCCCCTCCTCATAATTCACAACTGCTCCAACAAGATAGGGATAACTCATCGCATCCACCACTACTTTGACGCCATCGCGCTCGACCACAGAGTCATCTTCAGCGACAGCTTCATCAAATGTAAATCCGTACTGAAAACCTGAGCAGCCACCGCCAGTTACATAGACGCGTAACTTAAGATCGGGATTATCCTCTTCCTCAATCAGGCTCCTCACCTTGGCGACAGCGCTTTCGGTCACAGTTACAACTTGGGGAACGTAGATTTCAGCGGTAGACATAAATACTCCGAATAACAACAAAGCCCGACAGGGCGTTATTTATTATCCCTTTACCCTAGTAAAACAGTCAACTATTAAGCCTTGGCGAGAGCAATTTCCAACACATTGGCAGATTCTTGCTGCTTATTGACCATACTGCCGTTGACCTGGGCTCCTTTAACCATTTCGATGGAATGATAGTGAATAGTGCCCGTAACATTGCCTTTCGCTGCCAGCTCAAGATGTTTGCTTGAGTAGATATTCCCGGTCACCTTGCCATTAACAATCACCACAGGCGCCCGCACCTCCCCTTCCACCATGCCAGTGTCGGCGATGACCAATTTTGCATCCTTTTCATCATCGGCAAAGATATTACCAATTACTTTGCCTTCCAGTTGCAGCTCGCCGGTAAAGTGAAGATCTCCGATTACTTTGGTCGCACGTGAGATCAGGGTGTGATTATTGGAAAACGCCATCAGGGGACTCCTTAGCAAATACTATTTAATTTCTGGCCACTCAAGTTCAGCCTCTACCGGAACCGGGCTGCGTCGCGAATTGGATCTCACCGCCAACTCAACCCGCACAGGGACAAACCCCTCCGGCAAAACAATTTCAGTATCGATATTTTGAAAAAATTTGAAGTTGAGCGGGATATTCTCCGTCAGGGACTCAACACCTACTTTGTTGACTATTAACTCATGCAGCGATATTTTTGTTTCGGCCCCCTCTTTTTGGCCGACCACTAATACACGCAAGCTTCCAGAAAAATCATCATCCCCTTCCGCCAGTTTTTGAACGGCCAACTTGAATTGTTTTTTATTATCCGGGAGTGCCGACACTGAAAAAATCCCGAAACTTATCCCCATCGGATTGGTACTTTTTTTCGAAGTCAGGATGCGATAAACCTCTACGTCGCGCTGCAAGGCCGCCTTTTCGTCGCGCAGGCCAAGCACTTTCTTACGCAGCTCTTCGCCGGCCTGGCGATCCACTTCGGCATTCAATTGATATTTGGCCAACTCGCGCTTTGACTCGCTCGCCTCCTGGGTTAATTTTTCCAATTGCGCACGCAGCTCTTGCGCCTCTTGCGGTGAGAGACGCTCGCTACTCGCCTGATCCAGTGCGTAGAAATAAGT
>JAJQJO010000263.1 GCA_021323495.1 Cellvibrio sp.
TCATCAATTTTGTTACCAGTTTTGGTATTGGCAACCACAACAAATTTTGCATCGCGCTGGGCAATTTTGTCCGCAACAATGCGTGGCACAACCTCGTAGCCGTCTCCCAATTTCACTACCGCCAATACACCACGCACAATTTGCTCAAGAACCAAGGGTGATACACGCATTTTTTTAATGAGTTTGCCATCGGTAAAATTATATTCCACGTCACCATTACCGGCACCTTTGGATTGGCGATGATTTTCGATCAATTGTTTAATTTGTGCAGCTATGGCTTTTTGTTGTAGCTCCAGATCGCGCTGACGATTTAATTCGCGGTCGCGCTCCGCTTTTTCCAAACGCGCTTGCTCGGCAGATTGTTTAATTTCGTCAACCACTTCTTCGCTGGAGCGACGCGCAACGTTGGTTTCCTTGCGTTTTTCTTTATTGGCTTGTTTGGCTTTTTTAGCGTCTATCAAACCAGCCTTGAGGAGTTGATCTTGTAGGGAGGCCATAAATAATCACCTGATGTTAAAAAATTTTGCGCATAATACTACCTTCTTTTTAAGCAACAAACGAACTAGCTACCATGAAAACCTGGGATATTTTCTGCCGCGTGATTGATAACTTTGGCGATATAGGTGTTTGCTGGCGTCTGGCACGGCAACTGACGGCAGAGCACAATCAGTGCGTGCGCCTGTGGGTGGATGACCTGAATTCCCTGATACGCATCTGGCCGACGACCCAATCACTGGATCAACAACAGGCCGGAGGCGTGGAGGTTTATCGCTGGAACGCGGAATTTACCCCAGGAATACAAGTCGCCGATGTTGTGATCGAAGCTTTCGCCTGCGATATACCACCGGTTTATCTGGACGAGATGGTAAAACGTAAACAATGCGGCCAAACGCCGGTGTGGATCAATCTGGATTATCTGAGCGCTGAAGGCTGGGTGGAGGAATGCCATCGGATGCCATCTGCCCACCCCGCGACGGGTCTGCGCAAGACGTTTTTTTTCCCTGGATTCACACCACGCACCGGGGGTTTACTGCGCGAACAGGCGCTTGTCAATGCACGTGATACTTTCCAGGCTGCGCCATGGCTGGCGAGTATGGGGATCAAACCACGAGAGGATGCATTGGTCGTATCCCTTTTTGCTTACGAGAATCCCGCAATCGCGAGCCTGCTGTTAACCTGGGCAAATTCCAGCAAACCCGTCCATTGCCTGGTCCCCGACGGCAAGATCCTTTCCAGCATCGACGAAGCAATCGGTCACAATCTGGATACGGGCTCCACTTATCGGCAAGGCAACCTGTGCCTGCAAGCCATCCCTTTTGTTACCCAAACTGACTACGACAAACTACTTTGGGCATGCGATATCAACTTTGTGCGCGGTGAAGACTCTTTTGTGCGGGGGCAATGGGCCGCTAAACCCATGGTTTGGCATATATATCCGCAGGACGAAGAAGTCCACATAACCAAATTACTTGCCTTCCTTGATATCTACACCAGGGATGCTTCTCCTTTGCTAAAAGAGGCACTGCATCGATTTTGGTTGGGATGGAACCAGGGCGGCGAAGGCGAGCTTGAAGCAAGCTGGCAGCGACTGATCCTGCACCTGGATGATTGGCAAAAACACAGCCGTAACTGGTGCAATTCACTACTTGATCAGCCTGATTTAGCCAGCCAATTAGTCGATTTTTGCGCTATGCGCCAGGACTAAAAAAGCACTACAGAAAAACCGTAAAGGACTGTATAGTAGCGCGCCGATTTCAAACCCGGGACACCTGGGGGCTATTATGCCCGCGCGCTATGCGAACCAAGGCTTCCCTCTTTATTCGTTAACCATTGCAAACTGGGATTTACCATGAAAAATGCTCAAGAATGCCGCGCTGGCAACGTTCTGATGATCGACGGCTCACCCTGGGTTGTTCAAAAAGCGGAATACAACAAGTCTGGCCGTAACTCTGCTGTTGTAAAAATGAAACTGAAAAACCTGCTGAACGGTATGAACACCGAAACCGTTTACCGCGCAGACGACAAATTCGACGACATCCAATTGGATCGTAAAGAAGTAACCTACTCTTACTACGCCGATCCAATGTACGTATTTATGGACCCCGAATTCAATCAGTACGAAGTGACTGGTGAAGAGCTGGGCGAGTTGCTCCCATGGATCGAAGACGGCATGGAAGATGTATGTGATGCAGTGTTCTACGAAGGTAAAGTTATTTCTATTACCCCACCAAACGCCATCACCCGCGAAGTGGCTTACACCGAACCAGCAGTACGTGGCGACACCTCTGGTAAAGTGATGAAAACTGCAAAATTGCTTAACGGCACTGAATTACAAGTTGCTGCGTTTGTTGAGATTGGTCAAAAGATCATCATTGATGCCCGCACCGGCGAATATAAGTCGCGCGCTTAATCGCAACTTGTAACGCAAAAAAAATGGCGCCTTTACGGCGCCATTTTTTTACCCTGAATTTCGGGTTACCGAATGGTGTATCAAAAAATCTATTTCCGTACAGCCAAATACAACCTTGGCAACAACAGCACCACCAAAATAATACCAAACAGCACCGCATCAAAATAACTGGACCGCACCTGCATAAACACATGAAGCCAAGCGAGGATTGCAATCAGGTAAATGCATTTATGTAAACGAATCCAATTTTTCCCCAAACGCCGCATCATCGCCTGCGTTGATGTAACTCCTAAAGCAATCAGTAAAAGCACAGCGGGAATAGTGACAAGGATATAAGGCCGCTCCACCAACTCCTTGCCAAAACGCGAAAAATCCAACCCGAGAATAAATACCAGAAACGCAAGCATATGCAGGATTGCATAAAAAAGGGTGAACAGTCCTAGCATACGCCTATGGGTTTGCAGCCAACGGAAATGGATTTTATTGAAAGTGATAAATCGGCGCAGCGGTGTCACGGCCAAGGTGATAAACAAAAAGTAGATTGCCCATTCACCTGTATATAACACAATCGCTTTCGCCGGGTCCGCCCCCAACTGGTTCGCCAACGTTTTATAGACCAGGAATGCAAACGGAATCAGGGCAACAAAAAAAATGCAGACTCTCCGCCAAAATGCCGACATCAACATCACTCTTAATAAAATTTACGCAGGTCCATGTCTTTATAAAGATGGGCCACCTGCTCTGCATAACCGTTAAACAATTGCGTTGGAACTATATTCGGGCGCAACAAACCACTCGGCAAACGCCGCTCTTCTGCCTGGCTCCAGCGCGGATGGCTGACTTGCGGATTTACGTTTGCGTAAAAACCATATTCATCGGGGGCGATCATGCTCCAGGTGGTTTTGGGTTGCTTTTCGGTGAACTCAATCTTCACAATGGATTTAATGTATTTAAATCCATATTTCCATGGCACGACCAAGCGCAGCGGCGCACCATTTTGATTAGGTAAAACCTTACCATATAAACCAACCGCCAAAATTGTTAACGGATGCATGGCTTCATCCATACGTAAACCTTCGCGGTATGGCCAATCAATAGTGCTGAACGAACTTTTTTGCCCTGGCATTTCGGAAGGACGTTCCAGCGTAGTAAAAGCAACGTATTTAGCCTTACTGGTAGGCTCTACACGCTTGATCAAATCCGCCAGCGAAAACCCAACCCAAGGCACAACCATCGACCAGGCCTCAACACAGCGCAGGCGATAAACCCGCTCTTCCAGCGTGATGCCCTTTAATAAATCTTCCAATGCAAACGTGCCCGGCCTGGCAATTTCTCCCGCAATTTCCACGGTCCAGGGGTGAGGCTTCAATACATGGGCTTTAGCAGCGGGATCGGTTTTGTCGTAACCGTATTCGTAAAAATTATTGTAGCCAGTAATGTGTTCATAAGGCGTAAGTGCTTCAGTCACTTTTTCTTTATTGGCATTGGCAGACGCAATTTGCTGTTTAAGCCAATCAGGGCCTTTTACCTCAATATCACCGATATTTGTTGGGGCAGCCATCAAACCCGGCGCGGCAAAGCTTCCAACCCCGAGCGCTGCAACACTCATGGCACCGCGCATAAAGTCACGGCGGGAATTATAAATTGCTTCAGGGGTAATCTCTGAGGATGGAATGTCACCGGAGTGTTTGATCAACATACTGACCTCGAATAACGGATTGGTTGGCTTATAGACTTGTGTCAGATGGATTTGTTACTGCACTTCAAAAATATAATTCCTGCCTTGATAATCACATATGTAACGCAATGCCGTGAGCCGGGTGCAATCCTGCATGGACATGCCCCTTGGGGTACTGGTTGACTCGCTCACGCCCATGTTTGCTTTATCTTTTTTTAGAAAGCCAAACATGATTTCAAAACGCTGGGAAAAATCCAAACCCTTGTTTTGCAAATCCTGATAAAGATACGCAAATTTTCGATAGGTCATAGTGACACCACAGAGACCAATATCACACATTTTGTCGATATATTGCCCGTAAGTCTGCGCGAGATATGGCTCCATCCCTCCGCCTTGATACTTCGACAAGTTCATTTTGTTGTCGTTTGACAATGCGCCATTAACCAAGCGGTGATTGGCTTTATTGCCAGTCAATTTAAACGATTGATTGGCACAGCGGATCTGGTTGGCAACCAATTCACATTCAGTAGAGGAATTCGCTTCGGCAGATACTGTATGCGCAAGAGCAACAGCTGTCGGCAAGTTCACTACAGGTTTATTCACCATTTTTGTTTGCGCGGTTGTGACTGTCGGCGCATCAACTTTGCGAGCAACCGCAGGCAATTTAATCCCGTTGCGTTCTGCTGGCCGCTTAAGCAGAGATGCTTGCACTGCCTCATTATTTTTTTTGAACTGATTAAAGGACGGCAAGCCTTTGGTCTGTGCTTTGGCTTGCAACTGACAATAGACTTGTTCGTAATAGGTTTCGGCGAGGGCGAAGCAGAATTGGTCGGCGTAGACAGGATGAACAGTGCAAAATACAACAACGAAAATATAGCCTGGTATTTTCATCGTATCTCACCTAAAAAACTGTTGTTATTAATATTCAGAAAAGTAATTCAAGATATCCATTTCCTGATGCACCACACCAATGATCTCAACCATTTCCGGTCTGAATCGATAAAATACGACATGCTCTGCCTGGAGAAATGAATAAAGGCCTTCGCCAACATCAGATCTCCTTCTGCCCAATAAAGGGTTTTCCGCAAGCCAATCAAAGCGCTGCTCAAGCTGTTTGAGGTATTTGTTGCGCTGTAACTTACCCCATTTTTGTTGTGTATAACGGCCAATATCTTTTAAGTCATCCCTGGCGCGGGGAGTCACCCGATAGTTCCTCACTTAGGCGTCCTTGTCCAATTCCTTGATCAGGCTATCCATAGAGAAATCTTCAACAAACTGGCGTTGGTCAGCTTGCCGCGCACCTTGGGCTAGATGTGCCTTCAGCACATCAAGCTTTTGCTTCCTCTCTTCCAAAGTCCGTAAAGCATCGCGCACTACCTCACTTGCAGAACCATAACGACCGCTGGTTACCTCATTCTTGATGAATGTCTCCCAATGATCGCCCAGACTAAGACTTGTCGTGGCCATTTTTTGCCCCTTACATATTCATATTTAACAATAATGAATATAGGCCTTTTTAATTATGATGGCAACAGGTCCGGTGGGCTTTAGTGGGTTATCAACCAACACTGATGGATTTTAGGATTGCGTTTAAAATCTTCATCGATTGTTTGTGCACTAATATCGTTAAT
>JAJQJO010000264.1 GCA_021323495.1 Cellvibrio sp.
GGCGACTTCGAAGTGCACTTGTATACCTTTGCAACATGATGTTGTCAATTGAACTATATGGATATTGTCGTCAAAACCATATGTGTATGCAATATTTATGATGTGTTGCAAAAAAACGATATTTCTTTAAATTTTTTTGCTCGATTGATTTCATTGTCTACACTGGTTTTATTTTCTGCTTTTTTTATTTTTTAGCGATTTTTGCGATATCCAGCGCCGTCTGTAATACGCGGAGAGTCTTAGAAAGCGGATTATAAAATTTCTATCATTCCGCGCCCCACCAAAATAATTACCTGCAATCATTTTTTCAAATTTTAAAAATCGCCAATAAAAAAACTATCAAACATGAAACTGATATTTCTTTAAGGAGGAAACTAGCGAGCAATTCATTTAGCCGGTTTATCAAACGGATTGAAAAACCGGTGCTAATAAACGGAATGATCCCGCCTCAGCATCTATCTCGACCATGCCACCAACAGGCACAATAAATTGCTGCTTGATATGGCCGATCATCGCACCGCGAAAAGCTGGAATATTTAGCGGTTTGATATGGTCATTGAAAATATTATCCATCGTTAGCCAGCCGTAGCCCCCAATTGGACGGCAATCGACGCAAGCACCGAAAATAAAACCGGCAATTTTATCCAGGGCACCGATCAGCTTGAGTGTGCTGAGCATGCGATCAATGCGATAGGGCGCCTCTTCTACATCTTCCAAAAAAAGAATTTTGTTATTGAAATCGGGTAAATAGGGAGTGCCTGCCAGAGACGTTAGTACAGTCAAATTTCCACCAATTAACTCCCCCTGCGCTTTGCCACCAGTTATGGTGATGGTACGGTTCAAGCGAGGCACAAGTTCGTCTTCAGCACCGCGCACATTTTGGTAACGCATCAATTCGCGTTTAAAAAACACACGTTGGAATTGATCGACATTAAATGGATTCCAGCTGGCAGATGCATTTGGACCATGAAAAGTAACCAGCCCGGTTTGGGCATGTATAGCACTGTGCAACGCCGTGATATCTGAAAATCCCAGCAGCACTTTTGGGTTCTTGCGAATGAGTTGGTAATCCAATAGCGGCAATAATCGCGCAGCACCGGAACCTCCGCTAATGCAAATAATGGCGTTAACTTCCTGATCGGCGAACGCCTGGTTGAAGTCACTGGCGCGTTCAGAATCGGTGCCTGCCAAATGGCCGCGCCTTGCAGTCAAATACTTACCGACTTT
This sequence comes from Cellvibrio sp., assembly GCA_021323495.1. Classification (GTDB taxonomy): domain Bacteria; phylum Pseudomonadota; class Gammaproteobacteria; order Pseudomonadales; family Cellvibrionaceae; genus Cellvibrio. Next base: position 1,228 of record JAJQJO010000264.1, read on the forward strand.
GACCTTGAATCCCAGCGCTTGCAGCACTTCTTGCGCAATCTGGATATCCAATTTGTCATCGACGGCTTTGGACGGGCAGACCAGGGCCACCGTATCGCCTTTATTTAATGCTGGAGCCAATCGCCGTTGTGTATTGGGCATGAGCGCAGCCATAGCGCTATTGATATGTGCAAAGGGCAGCATCGCTGCGGTTATGGCACAACCTTGTATAAATTCTCGTTTGTCCATGGGTCAACTCCGTGAGTGAACATTTGATGCGGGAAAATTCTCCAGCTAATTGGTACAAAATTGGCAATGCGATGAATCTATATCATCACGGATGTCTGCGCGACGTTTTTATGCAAGATTTCATTGTTGTTGGCAGGCGGTGATGTCGCTTGCGAAGCAATTCTGTATCTGCGTTCCGATAAAATCATCAACGCTTTTTAACAACATTGCGAAGCATAAATCCAGTTGGTATAGCTTTGGTTCAGATTAGTTTTTCTAGCGCTGATACAGCTTGATCTTGCAAAGAAATATCGTTAACACCTGAATATTTATTGTGATATGGCGAACAGATAGTGTGTTTTTTTAGGAAGTAGTATTTGATCTCCTGATGCACATTTATCTACCAATTACGTTTACATAAGTGACGTCAATTTTTATCAAACAAATTGAGTCCATGTTCCGCTTCAGGTAGCGCGGGGTTTTAAATCCGGAAAAAAATTTGGGACGACATCGAACCCTTCATTTGTTCTTCATTATTAACTACCGAATGGAGTGAGAAATATGACCTTACAATCATCACAATACGTACTTATTACTGGTGCGACCAGTGGTATAGGGCACGAGCTGGCAAAGGTCTTCGCAGCCCACAATTACAATTTAGTGATTGTCGCCAGGTCCGCTTCAGATTTGGCTGTCGTAGCAAGGGAGCTATCCCAGCAATACGGCATAGAAGTCATTGCGATTGAAAAGGACCTTTTCAATGTACAAAGTCCTTTCGAGCTACATAAGGAAGTACTTTCAAGGGGAATAAAAATAGATATTTTGGTTAATAACGCCGGTCAGGGAGTTTACGGTAAATTTGTCGACACCGACCTTCGCGCAGAGCTTGATATCATTCAATTGAATGTTAATGCCTACGTTGTCCTCACTAAATTGTTTTTGCGGGATATGGTTAACAATCAAGGTGGAAAAATACTGAATGTGGCTTCCATTGCCGGTAAAGTCCCAGGGCCATTCCAATCGGTTTACCACGGTACAAAAGCGTTCGTCCATTCTTTTACCGAGGCAATACGGGCAGAGTTGGCTGATACTAATATCACCATCACGTCCCTGTTACCAGGTCCGACAAATACCGACTTTTTTAACAAAGCAAAAATGCAGGATTCCAAAATATTGGAACATCATCTCGCAGACGCGGCGACCGTGGCAGCGGACGGATTCAATGCCCTGATGAAGGGGGACGATATGATGATATCGGGATTAAAAAATAAGGCTCAGGTTGCCATGAGCAATATTACCCCGGACCGGAAAGTTGCCAGACAAATGCTTGATCAGCAGGAGCCGAAGGCAGCAGACTAGATAGTTGTTAGCAACTGCTGCGCACCTAATCAGGATATGCGTATCGATCATTTTTAGTAGTTGGCCCGGTTAGCCAGGGCAGAAAGATTACGGGCACGTTTGAGTATGGGTGGTGCATTAAAAATACTCATCACATACACTTTTACGGGTTATATTTGGTGCAAAAATAACAAGAATCGTAAATTAATGATTTAATTTGGTGCTTTATCTGTTAGTGGTCTGCCATATAAAAAATAATTTCATGGGCAGACCTTTTGGTTTTTCTGCGGCTCAGCTAAAAAATGAATATTGCACCAAATATAGTCAATTGAAATTTTTGTGCACCATATTAGCGATATAGATGTTTACTTAAATCTGCCGATATAGGTGCAAAAACCGCATATCTCATTGAAACTCAAATAAATTTCTCCTTTGGCATAGATGTTGTAGGACGAGTACCGAAATAACAGGCGTCTCGTCAATAATCACTACATAGCAAGAGAGAAAATTATGTCGTATTTAGCTCCTTCGGAATTTGTCACCAAAATGGTAGATTCAGGAGAATCCAAAGTTTTTATGTCCACCAGGGATACCTTGATACGCGCTTTCATGGCGGGTGCAATTTTGGCGTTAGCTGCTGTTTTTGCAATTACCATCGCGGTCCAAACCAATAACTTTTTGTTGGGCGCCATCTTGTTTCCAGTCGGCTTTTGCATGCTCTATTTAATGGGCTTTGATTTATTAACCGGCGTGTTTGTACTCGCGCCTTTGGCATTACTGGATAAACGTCCCGGCGTCACTGTCAATGGTGTGTTGCGTAATTGGGGATTGGTATTTGTGGGTAATTTTGCCGGGGCATTAACCGTTGCATTTTTGATGGCCTACGTTTTCACTTACGGCTTTAATACCGAGGCAGGTGCAGTAGGTACCAAAGTGGCTGGTATTGGTGAATCGCGTACGGTAGGTTATGCCACTTATGGTGTGGATGGCTGGTTAACTATTTTTATCCGTGGAATGCTATGTAACTGGATGGTATCGCTGGGCGTGGTAGGTGCAATGATTTCCACCACTGTTGGTGGAAAGGTTATTGCGATGTGGATGCCGATTTTCCTGTTTTTCTACATGGGCTTTGAACACTCGGTGGTTAATATGTTTTTGTTTCCTTTTGCATTGATCATGGGCGGAAACTTCTCCTTTGTGGATTATATGCTTTGGAACGAAATTCCAACTGCGCTGGGCAATCTGGTAGGCGGGTTAGCATTTACTGGACTTACGCTTTATTCGACCCATATACGTACCGCTGCCAAACGTACAGTGTAACTATTTTATAATTAACAGCCTTCATCTGAAGGCTGTTACAACAATAATAAACATGGCTAATCCAATTGAAAGTTTCCTTGGGGCAATATTCCGATAAAGGCCGAAAATCTGAAAATCAGGATTTTTTGGGTGCAAAAATACCGCAAGGTTCATTACTGAATTTGAAAGGCGTGGCTCTGGCCATGGCGGATGGCATTAGTAGCAGCCAGGTTAGCCATATCGCCAGCGAAACGGCGGTTAAAAATTTTCTCGAGGATTATTATTGTACGTCTGAAACCTGGTCCGTTAAGAATTCAGTTGAACGTGTTCTCAATGCCATTAATTCCTGGCTCTATACACAGACAAGGCGCGGTCCGCATCGTTACGAAAAAGAAAAAGGATATGTCTGCACATTCAGCTGCATTGTTATTAAAAATCGTACCGCGCATATTTTTCATATCGGTGATACCCGTGTATATCGGCTTAACCCCAATGGTTTGGAGCAACTGACAAATGATCATCGGCTCTGGCTGACACAGGAGCAAAGTTGTTTAAGTCGAGCCCTCGGTATTGAGTCGCAATGTTCGTTTGACTATCAGGTATTGGATGTAAAAACCGGCGATATCTTTATTCTTGCCACGGATGGAATTTATGAATTTATTGATGCTGAAACAATCATCACCAGTATTCACCAACAGTTTGATAATCTGGATCAGGTTGCTGCGACGATAGCGACCAAAGCTTTGGCGGGGCAAAGCAATGACAACCTTAGCATTCAAATTTTGCGTGTCGATGAATTAACCGAACAGACCGCATGTGATATCAAGCAGCAAGTCAATATTTTGCCGCTTCCGCCGGCATTGGAAGCCAGGATGGTGTTTGACGGTTACACTATTTTACGTGAGCTTCATAGCTCCAATCGCAGCCATGTATTTCTGGCGCAAGATAATGTATCAACGAAAAACGTAGTGCTTAAAGTGCTTTCTACTGAGATGGTGCAGGACGAAGCCAACCTTGAACGTTTTTTAATGGAGGAGTGGGTTGCGCTGCGAATTCAAAATCCGCATGTACTCAAGGCAGATCTGCCTGATAAAAAACGTAATTATATTTATACTGTATTCGAATACATTGATGGCCAGACATTGGCCCAATGGGCAATTGATAACCCTAAACCCGAACTGGAAACTGTGCGAAAAATTGTCGAGCAAATTGCCAGGGGGCTATATGCTTTCCATCGCATGGAAATGTTGCATCAGGATCTTCGTCCTGAAAACATTATGATTGATAAAGAAGGGACAGTTAAAATTATCGATTTCGGTGCGGTGAGTATTGCTGGCCTGGAAGAAACACAAAGCAAAGCACCGGCAACTTATTTAATGGGGACGGCCTTGTATAGCGCGCCGGAATATTTCCTTGGTGAGGCAGGGACAGCGCAATCGGATTTATTCAGCCTGGGGGTAATTACCTATTATTTATTATCAGGCCGGTATCCTTATGGTACCAATATGGCAAAAACAAAAACCTTATCAGCACAAAAAAGATTAAATTATCTGAGCTTGCTGGATGAAGACCGGGAAATCCCATCATGGATCGATGCTGCAATTCGTAAAGCAGTCCATGTTTCACCTTACAAGC
>JAJQJO010000265.1 GCA_021323495.1 Cellvibrio sp.
ACTCAGATTTACGTCTTTGCGTTGCTCAATACCAAATTTCAGGCCGGAATTTTCAAAGAAACCTGAACCATTGAACTGATACTCACCAAACAATTGCGTTTGTTCAATTTCAGTACGGCTATGTGAAGTCGGGTTGTTGGTCATAGCACCGCTAACATCACCACCATCCACGATTCCATTACAGTTACCATTCACGTATACAGGACGAGGGGCGCCACGATCGCGAGTAATACAATCATTGACCTCCACACTCATTAACGGCATATCTTTAGACCAATCAACATATTCCTCGGTTACGATGTTAGCATTCAGGCCCATTTCCAAGCTCTGGCTATTGTTATTCGCGCTTGAGTCGTGATAGTCGAGAGTCACTTTAAACTGGTCATTCACTTCAAAAGCGAAATTAAGACCAAGAGAATTGTTTTGCGTTAAAGAATCGAGCTGACCGCCAGCAAAAGATACATCTTTAACACCGCTGTACCCTTCACGATACAAAACTGGAGTACGAACTGCGCCATTATCAAAGGTTAACTCAGAAATAGCGCTGGTATTAAACCATGCAGATTGTTGTGCACGCTCGGAGGTACGATCCAACTCAGAGTATGTGTAATCCAAAGTTGCGGTAAAACGATCTGTTGGCTTGAATTGAATAATACCCTGAGCATTGGTACGTTCACGCTTATTATCTTGTACCTCATAACGCAGATCAGTAGGCAATGCGTACAAATCGCCATTATTAGGCTCGTTATTAATTACAGCTCCGCTGGCAAAACGAGATTGTGATGTATCACTCCACTCGTTAATGTTTGCCCAGTTATTCACGAACACGTTTGCGTTTGCACTATCACGACGTTGGTATGAACCAGTCACAGCCACACCAAAAGTATCATCATCGTTTACCCAAGAAGCCAAACCAGACAATTCTGGCGTTACTTCATCACCGGCACCGGAACGAACAGTTTCGTCTTGAATAGCTTTCACGCCGATAGTTGCACGACTGCCAGCTTCCAAGGGGCGCAGAGTTTTAATGTTGATTGTCGCACCCAAACCGCCAGTAGCTATGTCAGCACGGCCAGTTTTATAAACTTCAACACCAAATACCGACTCAGATGCCAAATTGGCAAAATCGTATGCACGGGTAGATGCGTCACCGGTCTCACCATTTTTCACAGCAGGCATAACACGGCCATTCAAAGTCACCATGTTCAACTCAGCACCGATACCACGCGCGGTAACTTGTGAGCCTTCACCGTCTGAACGGTTGATAGAAAGGCCGGTAATGCGCTGCAAAGATTCTGCGAGGTTTGAATCAGGCATTTTACCGATGTCTTCAGCAGAAATTGCATCAACAACACCCACCGCATTACGTTTGGTATCCATTGCTTGGACAACAGAAGCGCGAATACCTGTAACCATTACTTCTTCTACAGAATCATCTTGCGCGTAAGCCAGACCACTGAAGCTGACCGCAGCAATTGCTGTTGTCAGAATTTTTCTCTTAAAGCTTATAGTTTTGTACATGGAGCTCTCCTTTATTATCGACAGGAATTATGATTTTCCGGTACACACATGCTTGAACCCGTAGATTTAAGTTCAAACATTTTCACTCTCGGAATGAAAGCGAATTCTTTAAATATTCGGTATCTTTTTTCAGGGCTTAACTCTAGAACGTATTTTTAAATATGAAAGAAATTGATGAATATTTTTACTGACAAACGATTAATTGAAATTGGCTGGCGTCATAATTACCTGAGCCTCGATCAAGTTGCGCACAAAACTACTACTATGTGACAGCGCTGTCAATTATTTGAAAGATGATTCATGTGTAAATTTAAGCAATGTAAGTCACACATAGGTTATGGTCAAATTGACCAAATATTTAATTAGATAACGCCTAACAGATTTACAGTTGCCAGTCTATCGACGTCTTATTCTGGCTTTGCAAATATTGATTCGCTGCAGAGAAATGACCGCAACCAATAAAACCTCGATGGGCCGATAAGGGCGATGGATGGGGAGCTTTAAGGACAAGATGCTTCTGGGCATCAACATATGAGGCTTTCTTCTGGGCATAGCTACCCCACAGCAAAAAAACAACTCCCTGACATTGGTCATTTACCAATTGGATCGCTTTATCAGTAAAGATCTCCCACCCCTGCCCTTGATGAGAGCCCGCCTTTCCCTGCTCAACTGTTAATGTTGCATTGAGCAACAGGACCCCCTGGTTAGCCCAGGACTGAAGACATCCATGTGTCGGAATACTGAATCCCAGATCGCGACGCAGCTCCTTAAACATATTTTGTAGTGATGGTGGCGGCTGGATACCTGGCTGCTCAGAAAAGCACAGGCCATGGGCCTGGTTAGGGCCGTGGTAAGGATCCTGCCCGAGAATTACGACTTTAACCTGGTCAAGCGGAGTGGAATTAAACGCATTGAAAATATTTTTGGATTCCGGGTAGATAACTTTACCAGCCTCCTTTTGCGCGAGCAAAAACTGCTTTAGATGTTGCATATACGGCAGCTCAAATTCCGGAGCCATATGGGCCAGCCAACTGGGATGTAGATCGATAGGTTTGCGCGAATTCTTCATTTCAAAATGACCATCAAAAAGTTGATGCACTCTACCATCGGCACTGCCTCATCGGAAGAATATACCAGGTGCAAAAATGAGAAAACCCGGCATCGCTGCCGGGTTTTGTCGCATCCGATCCTATCTGAATCAGAGTTTGTCAGCATGCTCAGCCAGGTATTTTGCAACACCTGCTGGTGATGCATCCATACCTGCATCACCCTCTTTCCAACCCGCAGGACATACTTCCCCATGTTGCTCATGGAAAATCAATGCGTCGACAGTACGGATAGTGTCGTCAATGTTACGGCCGATTGGCAAGTCGTTAACGATTTGTGAACGCACTACACCTGCTTCATCGATAATGAAAGTGCCGCGGAAAGCAACGCCGTCAGCAGATTCCACGTCGAACGCTTTAGCAATTGAATGGGTAATGTCGGCAACCAGGGTATAACGCACCGGACCAATTCCGCCTTCATTTACTGGAGTGTTACGCCATGCGTTGTGAGTAAATTGTGAATCGATAGAAACACCGATCACTTCTACATTGCGCTTTTTAAACTCTTCTACGCGATGATCAAACGCCAGCAGTTCTGAAGGACATACAAAGGTGAAGTCCAATGGATAGAAAAACACAACCGCTTTTTTGCCTTTGGTAGCAGTTGCAAAGTTGTAACCATCTACGATCTCGCCATTAGCCAATACAGCTGCTGCAGTGAAATCCGGTGCTTTTTTACCAACTAATACGCCCATAACTAATCTCCTAATGGTGATATGTGAACTGGAGGAGTAAAGCAGGAAATCCGGGGCCGAACGGCATCCACTTGGAGTGAACTTTTGATGGCCAGTTATTGATCGCCTGCTCTTTACTGATAGTGCGCGACTATCATACACACGCAGGCGAGGGTGTCATATTGATTTTGTATATGGTACTTCCGAAACCGAGGCTATGACGAATATGCTGGCACATTATTCGTCTTCCTAACACCCGGTTATAAAGGTGAATAAAAACCTCTGCTAAACGCGATACTTTCCCATAAATTATTGACACAGATTCTCATTAGCACTAAAGTTTGCTTGTATGCGATTTAATCGTATTCAAGACACTATTTTGGAAGTTATTTTATGTACGTCTGCCTCTGCAAAGGTATCACCGACCGCCAAATCAAAGCTGCGATAGATGACGGCGCAAATTCGCTGGGACAACTGCGCAAAGCTTTGGGTGTTGCCAGCCAATGTGGTAAATGCTCGGTTATGACCCGTGAGATCCTTGACGAAACACTAAACGACACTCCAATGATTAATGGTTTACCGCAATTCTACGCACTGGCCTAAGACTGGCCAGATACTAAAACAGAATCTAAATCATTGCCATTTTCAGTACTTTTTCCTTCCCGATCAATCACTTAGCCATCCTCTTTACTTGACATAGCCCCCCTCGAAGGACAGACTCTCCTTTCATTATTTGAGCACTTTTACATACTAGGAGAATTCCATGAAAGGCGATCCGCAAGTTATAGCCGTTTTAAACAAAGTCCTGGGTAATGAGCTGGTTGCAATCAACCAATATTTCCTGCATTCGCGCATGTATAAGGATTGGGGCCTTAAAGAATTGGCTGATCACGAATATCATGAATCCATCGATGAAATGAAGCACGCTGACAGCCTGGTTGAACGCATTTTGTTTTTGGAGGGTTTACCCAATTTACAAGATCTGGGTAAATTGCATATCGGTGAAGATACGTTGGAAATGCTGAAGTCGGATTTGAAATTGGAATTGAAAGCGATTCCCGATTTGCGTGATGGCATTATTGTTTGTGAAGGCGTGCGCGATTTTGTAAGCCGCGATTTGCTGAAAAGCATCCTTGAATCCGAAGAGGAACATGTCGATTGGTTGGAGACCCAACTATCACTGATCGATAAGGTAGGCATCCAAAATTATTTGCAAACTAAAATGGCCCCTCAATCGTAAAACGTCTTTCATTAAAAACAGAAAAGGAGCTACATGCTCCTTTTTTATTACTACGAATAGCGAGCAGCTACATATTGATCCAACCGGTTAAGGCCCGCAGTTTAAACACCGCATTACCGTGTTTTAATACAACGCCGTCTACATAAATCTCCTGCACAATAAATTGTCCTGCGCCAATAATATTCCCCGTTCCGGATGTCTGGTTATTAATCACCACACTACTCACACCGTTGGCGAGAAAGTTATGCCGTGCATAGGAGATCGTAGGAATCTGCTGGCGCATATTCCAAGGTAGATCATTAAAATCCGGGATATTTTTGATGCTTTCGAAGGTACGCGGTGGTGGAAGTTCCTGCCCTGATGTGGATAACGTCCCTGCGCTCCCCGCTGGATTAAAAGGATCGACGATGGTTTCCGAAGCTGCTGCAGTAGCCGCCTCTGCAGCATAGAGTTCATCCACCCCCCTAGCGACGACGGCTTGAGGTTCAACATCACCGGAAGCATAGAGTTGATCGACATCCGCTTTGGGCTCAGTGACTTTGGGAGCAGCGTCTATTACGGGTGCGGCGGTTTCGACTGGAGCAGATGCCAGCTGAATCGCTGGCTTTGGAGTGCCTACAGCAGGTACCGCAACGGGCACATGTTGTTCCACAACAGGAGTGGATGATGACGCCTTTGTTTGTGTGAGTGCTGGTGCCGATGACTCCCGGCGTAATAGCAAAACCAGCAAAACAAGAATTGCGCCAAGTACCAGAGCTGCGCCAATTCCCCACCACAGCAGTGAGTAACGCCGCGCTTCCGCCTGCAATTCTTGCGGGCTATGCAAGGTATTGAGATCCGGCACCGCATTTTGATGTTTACGTTCATTTTCAGCACGATTCAGGGCATCCAATATTAAAGACATACGATTAAGGCCCTTTGGTTTCCAGCGGAGCAACCAGCTTTTGCTCATTCAACACCAACAGGGATTTATCAACCCCCAGCACTTCATTCAAACGGCGCAACGTCTGCGCGTTAATTACCCCATCGGGAAGAATGTTTTGCGTAGATTGGAATAGCTCTACACGTTTTTTTAAACGATCGGTAAAAAACTGACGGGTCAAGGGTGAGGGTTGCTTATCAAGGACCGCAAATTGCTCTGCAATCCAGGTCACCAAAT
>JAJQJO010000266.1 GCA_021323495.1 Cellvibrio sp.
GCCTGCTCTGCTGCACTCAAATTGGTAATCCAGTTCGGAAACTGGCTGCCCCAGACCAGAGTATGGGCTTTCACCGGAATATTGTGTTCGCGCGCATAGGCGTAAATACGGTCAAGCGGCGCCCAATTATATTGGTCGCGGGTGCCTTCAACTGAACCCCACTTACCTTCGTTTTCAGGGGTAATCTGGTTCCAGTAATTAATAAAGTCCGATCTCACTGCACCTGAGGTCGTGATATTGCCGACAAATTTGCGCGTAGTCGGTGCGGCAGAAGATCTGCTGCTGGAGGTGACGGCAACCGAGCTGGGCGCCACCGAACTGGGCACTACTGAGCTGGGTGCAGAACTTGAGCGCGGTATCGAGCTGGGTGTACTACTGGGAGGCGCTACCGAAGAAGTAGTCCCGCCGCCACATGCCACACCATTCACCGTAGGGCGCTCGGCCGTTGCGCCGTTTTTATTTCCCTGGAAGCCAAACGATACCGACTGGCCAACCGCAATATTGCCGTTCCAACCAATGTTGGTTGCGGTGTAAGGATTAGAACCGGACAGGTTTGCATTCCATGAACTGGTGATCCGATTGGTGGAATAACTCCAATTGATATTCCAGCCATTAATCGGTGCACCGGTATCGTTTTTAATGGTGATGCTGGCAACAAAACCGGTATTCCATTCATTGTCGATGGAATAGGTACAAGCGGCGGATGCCGAGTGCGACGAGATTATTAACGCGGCGCCAATGCCAATCGAACAACAAGTTCGTTTGAGTATCTGGAGCAGCGGAACCTCAGAGTATTTATGCATTATCTTGATCTCCGATGATGGATAAGAATGGATAAGGATTGAAAGAAGCCTGGGTATGTTTGCCAGCAGAATTAACATTATTCTTATAATTTCCAGCGTGCTTTCGTTAAGCACCAAGGAGTACCCGGTACAGGTAGCACCAGGGAATTGGAAACGCAGGGAGGGTAGCCAAATTGCCGGGTAAAAGTTTGCACTTTTAGCACTTTCGTAAATGTGTGCAGATAATGAAAGAAATAATGCGCCTGATCTTTATCCTATCAAGAGGCAAATGTGATGCTGGACACATTTCACTTTTTACTAAAGAAAAAAATTTGCCAATAAAAATCAGGCACTATGTTCCGCGTGGCAAAGGGTTTTAAATGTCTTGGGTGTGCAACCGTATTCCTGCTTGAATAATTTATTGAAATAAGGGACGTTATTGTAACCAACTGAATACGCGATTTCCGATACATTAATTTCGCTGTCATCTGCCAACAGCCGCGCCGCTTCGGTTAAACGCAGCTTATTTAAATAAGCTACAAAAGTAAGCCCCAATTCCTCTTTAAGGATGTCATTAATTTTATTGCGATTAATACCCAGCGCAGCCATAGCACTTTCCAGACTTAAATCAGGGTCCGTATATTGCGTCGCCATATAACGCAGCAGTGCGTCCTTTTCTTTATCTTTTTGCGGACCAATGGATAATTTTTTGTAGGCGATCAAAGGCTGGTCTTGTTTGACGCGGGCCTTGAGCTCTATCGTTAACAACCTCAGGTAACGGCGGAATTGCCACACCAAAAATGCTACCCACGCGCAGCTACAGAGTGCACTGGCGATATAAATGTAGCGCGGCTCGGAGCCGTGCAACTTTACGTCGGTAATTTTCACATTGGAGGAAATATTAACGGGGCTTTGCAAAGAATTGACCCAGGCAAAACCCATGGTTTTGTCGAGCCGGTAGCCACGCTCACTGTATTCAAAGCCATATTTGCTCAACCACCATTGCGGAGTGTCCAGGTCATCGAGCGCAATGGTGACCTTATTCCAATCCTGGTGGCACGAGAAGGCCACTGAGGATACACGCCGCGTTACCAAATTATCCAGATCAGTCACCTTGTCATCAAAACTGAATAAGACAAACTGCAAGACATTTTTGGGATCGCAAATAATTTTGAAAGATACCGCGCTGTAATCGGTTAGATCCACTTGCCGGGTAGATTGGATCGCATCTGCAAAATAAATGGAATAATGCACGTACGGAAATAACCGGTCGGGGTCAAGAAAGAAATCGTATTCGACATTGCCTGTTTCATTTTTCAACAGTAGTTGCGTCCTGCCTTTGGGTTCTACCGGTTCGATTGCCGACTTCCAAAAGAACCCTGCATCCCGCGCTGGAAATAACGAAGCGGTAAGTTGGGATTTGGCAAACCCTATGTAACAAACAAATATCGACGCAACTATCAATCCCACGGATCCGATAACAGCATTGCGATAAAATTTCAGCATTTCAAAAACCAGATTGAATTCGCACAGGGTTGGCAAATTGACGTTGCAGCAATGAATGCAACCTTGTCGCCTGAAACATTATTATTATAAAAAGCACCCAATAGGGTCTGCTTGACTCGATTAGCAGTTTATTCGAGAAGCTGGATCATGTATACAAGTAAACATCAAAGCCTAGGTCTTCAACTTTTTCCGCTCCGGATGGTCACATCCATACGAATGCCAAAAAATGGGGGATTGATCAATGGCCAGTGGTTGGGCGCGTGATGGCGCCGTTCAGGATCAGATAGACGCAAGTATTGAAGAGGCGATTAGCCTGGCGCGCAGTCGCCTGCCCCAGGGTGAAAGCCTTACTCACTGCGAGGAGTGCGATGCGGTTATTCCCGCAGCACGCCGTGCTGCGGTTCCCGGTGTGCGCCTGTGCGTTAAATGCCAGGAGGAACATGATAAAGACGAAACTGTTTATTCAGCCATCAACCGGCGCGGCAGCAAAGATAGTCAACTGCGCTGATCCCTGGCAAAGCGCGTTGGCGTACGGAACTACTTATTTAATCACCTTAATATCAATTGATGCGATGCATGAATGAGTACGTCCTATGGAGAACGGAACCTGGTTTCTGTTAATCGGGATTTTAATGCTCGGGCGCGGGTTAACCTCTACGATCCTCAAGCGCTCACCTTTTAGCTCATCAATTGTTTATCTCACTGCAGGCATCATTGCCGGGCCTATGGTGCTCGGCCTCTTTTACTTTGATCCGGTAAAAGAATCGCGTTTGCTGGAGATACTCACCGAAGTTGCGGTATTGATTTCCCTCTTCTCCGCCGGGATTAAAATGCCGGTCCCTGTCACCCTGAAACGCTGGACCAAACCCATTTTGCTTGCCTGGGTATCCATGGCCCTGACCGTCGCATTGGTTGCCGCATTTTCTTTCTACTTCCTCCAGCTTCCACTGGGCGTTGCCGTTTTGCTGGGGGCAATCCTCGCCCCAACCGATCCGGTGCTGGCGACCGATGTACAGTCACGCCATGCCGGTGACAATGACCACTTACGCTTCAACCTCACCTGTGAGGCAGGAATGAACGATGGATCTGCGTTCCCCTTTGTCATGTTGGGAATGGGTTTACTGGGATTGCACGAATTGGGAAATTATGGATGGCGATGGATCAGCCTCGACGTACTCTGGGCTACTTCCGCAGCTATTATTATTGGCATCCTGAGCGGCATAATTGTGGCGCAGATAGGCTGGAAATTGCGCGCTTCCGCGTTGAAACATGAAATCCTGGACGACCTGGTAGGCTTGGGATTAATCGCACTGGTCTATGGAATAAGCCTGACAGTCAATGCCTGGGGATTTTTAACCGTTTTTTTTGCAGGCGTTGCCTTGCGTCAATGCGAATTAAAACTTTCCCAACGCCGATCACAGAAAATTGAAACCTCTATCCAGGAAGATAAAAATAAAAAATTTGATCCTGATTTGGCTAATCCGGCCAACATCAGTATTGAAGCATTAATTTTTGGCGAACATCTCGAACGCTTGTCAGAAATGATGCTTGTCCTGCTCCTCGGGGGAATGTTGGCCACTCAATTCTGGAACTGGCACACCCTTGCGCTGGCTTTGTGTCTCTTTTTTATCGCGCGGCCACTGAGCGTATACATCAGCCTCGCGGGCACCAATACCACCTGGAAATTAAAAAGTATCATTGGCTGGTTTGGGGTTCGTGGTATCGGCTCAATTTACTATTTGATGTACGCAATACAACATGGACTGGAGCCTGCGTTCGCAGAACAGCTCACCCAATTTACGCTTGTTGTTATCACCCTATCCATTATTGTCCATGGGATTAGTGTGAAGCCAATCATGGAAAGATTCTGGCGCAAAGGGTGACGGCTAATTGAGTGATGCACTACCGGCAGCATTATAAATTTACACCTTTTCAATCCTACTGCGTGTATCACCAATAGCCAACAAGAGATGTTGCGGTAATTGCACATTATTTAACTCAGCATCAGCCAATTTTTGCAAAGCTTGCGATTTTATCTCGGTCAGATTTTGCAAAAATTTTTGTCGTAGCAACTGGGTTATTTCTCCCTTTTGTTGTTCTTCGCTGATTTGTGTATCAATAACCAATACTTGATTGATGAATTCGATATACAACTTATCATCTGTGGGTGTAGCATCAGAATCAATTGATTCCCCTCTAAACCATTTAACAATTATAAGAAAGGTAGACGCCAGTGATAATACTACAGCAAATATCGCTTTTATTTGGTCCAGTTTTTCATTGGAAAAAAATGGATTTTGCCTATCCAGATACAACTCGGTTCCCTTCGAAAGGGGATAATTGGCCGAAGTAAGTATGTTCTTTTCATCCATTTCTATTTTTAATCGCCGTCCAACTTCCGGACTAAACAGTGTTTCCAAAATTTTGAATACTGCACCAGGATCAACATCTTTATGGGCAATCAAATACAAATTCACACCAACGGTTTTAATATTTCGCTCAGGTACTGCTGGCTCCACACTGTACATATAGGCTAAAATCTGGCTATCAGCGACCCACCCCAAACGCAACGCCAGTGACGAGGGAAAGGGAATTTCAAGGAGATGGTATTTGTGCTTCTTAATCAGATAATCTGCCATATTGGCGGGTACAAAAGATGACATGACAATAACATCGGGCAATCGCATAGAATGAAAACTTAACAAGTTTTCATTCTCAATATTAGATTCAACATAATCAACTCCTTCTTTTAAATTCGAAAATTGCAACACTTCCTTGGCAATAATACGTGTCCCTCCCCGCTTCGAACCCAGATTAATTCGCTTACCCTTCAGATCAGCAATATTATTAATATTTTCGCGCACTAAAAAATGCAATAGTTCCGGTGCAACTGTAGCAACATGAACAATATTGGGAGAATATAAATTTAATCCCCCCTGGATAAAGGCAAAGTCCAATTCTCCTTTCGCTACCTGTTCAAACGCCAATTCTGAACCATCGGTGGGTTTTATCTCCAGAAAAACTCCCTTATCCGAACCTTCTTCCTGCATTGCTTTGGCCAGATAATGTCTATTAGTTAACAGACCGCCACCGCTAATTTTAAGATTATAATGATGCGGAACAAACTCACTTAAAAAATAGCCAAGGATACCGCATAGCATCAATACGATAAAAATAGCGAGGCCATTCCGTAATGTGGAATTTCTCTGGACCTTTGTTAATAAACGATTAATAGCTTTATCGGCTTCATTGGCCATAATATTTTCCTTGCAAAGAGAGACCATTAAAAAACGGGCATTCGATCATTAACAATTTTCTGACCTACTGAACCGAGCACAAATTTAATAAAATCCTGCTTGACTTCAGTTTTTTTTCACATTAGTAATTCCCTTTGCATCTTTTGCTGCGATAAAACCAATCGCATTCGGATCTTTAGCGACCGCCTCCGACAACAATACCGCCGTTTTAAATTCATGCGCACTACCTACGCAATCCCTGCCGTTTAACACCACCTCTTCAAAATATTGGCGAGTGCTTGAATTGTTCATACGCGATATAACATTGACCGGGGCATCTGCACCTCCCACACTTCGCCAATTTTTAATATCCCCTGTAAACAACCTCCGTACCTGCTGCTTCGTTAAATTATTAACAAGGTTTGCATGATTAACAACAATTGCAACGCTGCTTCGGGCAATCAGGTAGTTAGACATTTTACCATCATCTTCTTCATCGCTCAGGTCACGCGCTATTCCTGCCAAATCAATTGCCCCATGCTTTACCGCAATTATTGCTCCCAATGAATTTCCACTCTTAACCGTGAAATTCACCTTTGAATTTTTATAATTTTCAGTGAGCGCTTTAGTTAAATCAAACATGGAACCCGCACTAACAATAAGCATTGAAGTGTTATTTTTTTGGAATAAATCACTATTGAAATGACGAATATTAGTTAAAGCGCCCAACACTAAAGAGCCGGTGCTTGCTGCGACAAGTGCAAGAACATTTCTTCTATTCATACACTTCACCTGAAGAATGCATTTTAGCTAAATCACTTAAAGAATAACGTTTCATAAACCCTTCAAAATATTTAATAAATTCAGATGTTTCCCGTGTTGTTTTTTCCGATGTAACCAACATTAATTCAGTTCGCAAAGGATAGCTTTTATCTGCACGAGTGTGCTCGGACGGAAAAACATCGTCAATTTTCAATACTTTTATTTGCTCGCGGCCAGATGTAGAAAAGGCCAAAAATGAAATCGCATCTTCATCACTGACAAGCTCCTTTAACAACTTTCCATTATCTTTAACCATTCCAGCAGGAGTATAAGAATCTTCTGTCTTTAATATTAATTTTCTAAAAGCAACACTAATACCACCATTCGGAGGGCTAAGATAGACACGAATATTCCGGTCATCCCCACCAACATCTTTCCACTTGGTGATCCGCCCGGTAAAAATGTCTTTTAATTGATCACTTGTTAAGTTGCGGACCAAATTGGTTTTATGCACAACAACTATGATCATAGCTTCACCTAGCAAATGTTTTTTAAACCCGTCTTTTTTGCAATCATGAGGCAAAACATCGCACAACTCACTGCTTACCATAGCGATATTAGCAGTGCCGTCCTCAATAGATTTATAACCGCGCAGTGTCCCCCCGTCACCAATTATTATTTGCGCATTCACATGCTCTGCCATGTAGGCTTCTGCTGCTTTTTGGGCAATAGGTGCCAAGGTGGATGAACCGCGTAAATAAACAATATCGGCATTGGCCGCGCCAACACATAAAGATATTTTCAGCAATAAAATTGTAGAAATACGTCCCATCATTAGATTCATAAATCACTCTCCATATAATTCGCTAAACGTTAATTAAATAATCCAGCTTTAACGATGGGCATATCATCTTGTCGCCTAATGCATCTTATTCCTGTTTCGACCAGAGTGAAAATCCGAACGTATATAGACTACCCTGACAAACCAATGACTTGCTATTTTAAAACAACGCCATACTATTTTTTTTGATCAAATTTCTCGACAGTTGTGCGCCAGTTTCTGGCGCCCCACCAATGCTCTGTTAATCTTTATGGGCGTTGCAGATACACGCCTGCGCCACCTGTCCGGCTTATCAAATGTGCCAATTACCCAGAGGAATTTTCCATGAACATTTTGTTTAACAAAAATGATTCAAACCAGAGGATGTCAAGGATTAGCGTTTTATGGCGAAGGGTTATTTATCGCTACACTGCCATTATTTTGTTGTTCGGCACGCCTTCGCTAGCTTTTTCCGAGACACCTTATTGCAATGAAATTTTTTTTAATGGATTGATCACCCACGGCGAAGAAAGCCAAATCCAGTTTGAGCGCAAT
>JAJQJO010000267.1 GCA_021323495.1 Cellvibrio sp.
GTTATACCTGAACCGGAACTGCCATCACCAAAATCCCAGCTGTAGGTCAGCGGATCATTGTCACTGTCTCCGGAGCAAGCGGCACTCACTTGCGCGCTCGCGGTACCGCTGATATCGAAACAGGCACTGGGTGGATTGTTGGCCGGGGTCGCTGAACTGGCTAGCCACTGGAGGGTTTTTTCAGTAGTGGCCACACCGTCAGTCGCGCTCAGGCGGATCTGGTAAGTACCCGCCTGATCATAGATATGACTGAGCTGTTGCGAGGCATCGCCAGCATTAACCACGCCATCGCCCCAGTCGATACTGACCGCAATGGGGTGGCTATCCGGATCGCGGCTGGCGCTATGGTCGCAGGTCGTGACATACATAGTGCGCGGACTGCCATCCGGGTTGCTAGTGAGAAACCCGGTTTCACTGCAACTGAATTCTGCAACTGGCGCGCGGTTGTATTCAGAGTTGCTTGCATTCCACTCGAGGGTTTTGGTTGAAGAGCTGCTAAGGTCACGCACGGTCAGGGCAATGTTGTAGGTCCCACCCCTGGCATAATTGTGGACATAAATTTTGCCCCCGTTGTAGGCCGAGCGGCCGCCATCACCCCAATCGATGGAATAAGTCACGGTATCGTAACTGGAGCTTCCCTCTACCGAGCACTCGGTGGTGTAGTTGTCGTATGCGCGGTTGTTGGCAAAGTCGTCAATGATCAAATGACGCTCAACACAATTGAGTACCGCCACGGGTGGCACCCGCTGTTCGACGGTCCTGAAGTCGATGGTTTTTAATGTGGTGTTGACCCCATCACTGACGCGCAAGGTGATTGGATAGGTCATGCCCACATATTGGTAATTGTGATAGAAATTGCCTGTCGTGGATGCTTCACTGGCGTTGCTATCGCCCCAACTCAAGTTATAACTCAGGCTTGCTCCTTCCGGATCAGTACTGCCATCGGCTTTACACCAGGCATCAAAAGTGATGGTGGATACGTAGTTTACAAAATCATCCTCGTAACGCCTGGAGCCACCACAGGATAACTGCGCAACTGGCGGCAGGTTCACGGCGTCGCCCACCCGTACCGTAGAGGTTTTATTGCCCGACATCATTTTTGCGGTCGCGCGCAAGTTCACTGTATAGGTGCCTGGTACGGCATAGGTATGACTGGCAAACATGCCGGTGGCGCGGGTGCCATCGCCAAAATCCCAGCTAAAGCTGTCAGCAACCCTGGAATCGCGCGCGTCCACTGCGAGTGTCAAACCATCCACCGCGGTGTTGATTACCAGTTGCGGAAACGGGTCTGATGCGAGACAGCTGCTTGCGCTGACCCAGTATTGCGCCGTATTGCCCAACTCGCCGTCGAATACTGTCAGGCTGACGTAACCTCCTCCTTGCGGCAAGCTCGCTGAACGATTGGTGACGCTGGACGCCGCACCCATGCCTTGGCCAATATCCCAGGCATAACTCAGGCTGTCGCCATCCTGATCCGCTGAAGCACCAGCAGCCAACGACACCGACAAACCGTTGGTGTTATAAGCAAAGATCGCCACCGGCGCACGGTTAGCACCGGGCGCGCTGATGCTTACCTCCCGGGTGGTGACTTTGCTCAATTTACCGTCGCTGATGGTTTGGGTGATGGTATAAGTGCCCGGTGTTTTGTAGCTGTGCCACACATCCGCACCGATCAACCGGGTGCCGTCGCCAAAGTCGAAGGTGGTTTGCAACTTGTCGCCTTCGGCATCGGTCGCACCTATGGTTTGCACATGCACAGTGTCATTGCTTAGCTGCGCAGATAAGTCACCAGTTGGTGCCGTGTTGATGGTTTCGACTACCGCTTTACAGGTGGGCAAGTTGACAGGGGTACCAGCCGGACGCGTAAAACCCATGCCGAAACTATACGACTGGCCAGGCGCAATCCCGTTGTGCCAAGCCAGATTGCCGTAAGTGATCGTGTTTTGTTCGGCCGCAATTTTTACCGCATTCCAGACAACGGGATTTTCAGGCACCCCGGGAAACGTCAATTTCACACTCCATTTATCGACTTTTACCGAACCAGTATTGGTAATTTTAACGTCGATCTGATGGCCGGTAGCCCAGACATTAGTTGCAGTAACCTGGCAGGTCAGGGGCGAAGCCATAGCGCTTGAGCTGCTGAGGCTGGTTACACCTGCGCACGCCCGGCTTGATGAACTGCTGGAAACTGCCTGGCTGAACCCCGGCGCTGCGAGCGCAAGGGTCAGCAGGCAAATAGATGTTTTATATAACCGGGATAAAAACATAAGTTCTCCTTACCAAAACGTTGTTTTGATGAATGGGATTATCCTTACGCCCTTCTCAAATCAGGTAAGTTCGAACACCAGGCCTGGAAAAAATGCCAATACGAATTATCAGTTTTACAGCGAGAAGGACTAGCAAAGTGAAGCTATTAAATGTTTTAACGCTGTGGCTGGTTGATGCTGGGATTTATTATTGTAAAAGCGATTTGATTCTAGAGAGCAAAAAAATGCCTTTCAACAATGGGCAGTTTGGTTTTAATCATTGAAGTGCCACTATTTTTTGTTTTCCAAAACCGCGCAGGTAATTTCCTTCAATCACCCGATATTTTTTTACAGGTAAATTTAACCTGCATACGTATTCATGCTGTGCATACGTTTGCAGGTCATTGTGTTTCTATAATCTCACCGACTAGCCTTGCCGGGTGCCTTTTCCGGTAGGTTTCCTCTGATTACAGCGGTTCACAACAACAATAATGTTTTACCGGTTCTTTGCCGTTTGGCGCCATTAGATTGGATTCTTTTTCACCTTTAATGATTTTCAAGCAATTAATTCCTGACGGCGTGGCTTGGGATATTGCTGTTTTCATCCGTTAAGCCATTAACCATAACAATAATTTCCACAGTCAAATACACGAGGTTTTTATGAATATCTCGCTCAAACTGGTCGCGGCAGCTGCACTGCTAGCCAGCAATTCCAGCTATGCCGATTGGTATTTTCGCGGCACTCCCAATAACTGGTCGACCACCGCGCTCAACGTGGTTAACGCCAATCAATTGATGACCTGCCAAACCTTTGGTGCTGCCAGTATCAATCCACGTTTTAAAATTGACCGCATTGGTAACTGGAGTGAAAGTTATCCGGGTTCTGATTATGTGGTGAGCGGTAACCAATCCTATAAAATTTTTTTTGCCCTCGATGCAAAAACTATTTCGCTCGAAGCGGTTTCAAGTTGCGACTCTTCCAATTTAGACAAAGTATTCCCTGCATTGAATTTCCGCGGCACGGCTAACGGCTGGGCAACCACACCTATGAATTTGGTAGCCAATAACATTTGGTCAATCGATATCCTGTTGGATGGACAAACGGGCCAGCGTTTTAAATTTGATAGGTCAAATAACTGGGCAGTGAATTATGGCGATAGCAATAGCGACGGAATTTTGAATCAGAATGGCAGCGATATTTTTACTAATCTGGTAGGCACCTATCGCGTGCAGGTGAACGATACAACACTCGCTTACACGCTTACCCCCGTTTCTTTATCGAGCAGTTCGGTTGCATCAAACAGTAGTTCAAGTTCTGTTGTTTCTTCGACAAATTCATCGATAAATTCCAGCGCCGCCAATGATGCCTGGTATTTCCGCGGCACCTCGAATAATTGGTCATCCACTTTATTGACCGAGCAGAACGGATTGCATTGCACCCAACAACAATTTGGTGCGGCGAGTACCAACCCGCGTTTTAAAATTGATCACTTTGCCAATTGGATGGAGAGTTATCCGCAGGCAGATTATGTGGTCGCGGCTAATACAATTTATTCAATTTGTTTTAACACCAGCACCAAAGCCATCACTTTGACCAATTTAAATTCCAGTGCAACGAGTAGCAATTCGAGTTACGCGAGCGGCAGCACAAGTTCTATCCCCGGCATTGTAAATGGTGATTTTCGTAAAGAAACAATTTACTTTTTGCTCACCGCACGTTTTTATGATGGCGATGCAAGTAACAATTATTACAACCGCGACCGCTATAAAGCCGGTGATCCGCACTGGCGGGGCGACTTTAAAGGCCTGATCCAGAAACTGGATTACATCAAGGATCTCGGTTTCACCGCGATCTGGGTGACGCCGCCGGTAGAGAATCGTTCGGGACTGGACTATCACGGTTATCACGCCTATGACTTCTATAAAGTGGATCCGCGCCTGGAGTCGTCCGATGCCAGCTACAAGAATTTTATTGATGCTGCCCACGCCAAAGGCCTGAAAGTTATTCAAGATGTAGTAATCAACCATTCCAGCCAATATGGTTTGCGCAACGCGGTCTGGATCGACCATTTACCGATCAAATATTACGTACCCACCGGCGGCGTCCAGGGCAATATCGTCAATGGACCTTACTTGGGCAATCTGGGCGATTACAAGAGTGCATACCGCGACGATAACGATAACCCCGTTGCGCCCCAGTGGTTTAAAGATCGCTATAACAGTGATCCCACAGGAACTGTTCCCCTCGTCGATCCCAAAACCGGTGTGACGGTTCCAAAGGCGGGTTATGACGCTAATCGCTTCTTCGGTATAGATGCCGCTGGACTTGACCCCAACTGGTATCACCTGGATGGGTTTATGTCGGGCGGCGATTGGGAGAGCCCACTTGCACTACAGCGCAAACATATGGCGGGCGACACTATCGACCTGGCAACCGGACGGCAGAATGTAAAGGATTATCTTAACGGGGCGATGAAGATTTACTTGGACATGGGGGTTGATGCGATCCGCCTGGACACTGTTAAACATATCGAACGCAACGAACTGCTCAGTTACGTCAATGCATGGAAAACATACAAACCCGGCCTGTTTGTGTTTGGTGAGAATCTGGTGAAGGGTACCGGTTTTGGCTCGGAAATCGCCAGCGACAACGCCAGCGCGGTAATCCGTCCATGGTGGTATACGCGCACTACCAATAATCCTGCGGACCCACGGGCGGGCGTTGATTCAGGTTTTTCGGTATTGGATTTCTCTATCTTTTCCACCTTCCGCGATAACGTAACACGCGGCAATTTCGGAGGTATCGGCGGAGTAATGGCGATGGATTGGGTTTACGGCGATGCCACCCAATTGGTAACTTTCTTCCAGAACCATGACGTCGGCCCGGACAATGATTTTAAATATCGCTACGGTGGGGAAATGGCCAACGCAGCGATGGTTTACAACCTGCTGTGGACCAACCGCGGTATTCCGACTCTTTATTACGGCGAGGAGATTATGTTCCAGGGCGGCCTGCCCCAGGATATCGCTGGCAATAGCGATACGATTGACCAGACCGGTCGCGCTTATTTCGGCCCGCATCTGGATAATCTGGCAGCTACCCAAAGCCATCCTTTGTATCAACATATCAAGCGCTTGAACAAAATTCGTAGCGCCATTCCTGCCTTGCAAAAAGCGCCGAGTACACAGGTGAGTGAATGGGGAGCGGGGATGAGTTTTGTGCGCGACCTGCCTTCCGAAAACAGTTATGCCGTAGTCGGTTTAGCCAGTAGTTCGGGCCAAACCATCAACGTCAGCGGAGTACGTAATGGCACCTATAAAGACGCGGTAACTGGCAACAGCATTATTGTGTCTAACGGCACTATCAGTTTTTCTGTTGCAAGTTATTCGGCTGCTGAATGGCTCTGGCAAGATAGGTACTACTGGTACTTACCTGCGTTGATATCGCTGAGCTGCGCCTATCAAACACCCCCGAAGCATTTACGGCTTTGAGGCCTTTTATTTAAGAATATTTATACGATAAAAACACTGACAACTAAAGGTGAGTGCGTCACGTTATATGATTGTCTTTAACGGTAGGGCTACCACCTATATCCGTACGCATTCATTTTTTTCAAAGTCAGGCAGGCATAAAAAAAGGGCCTGGAAGGCCCTTTTTCATGAATTATCTATTTCGCGTTCTTATGCGCTCGTCTATTGTTTTTGCGTCGCTCCTGCGGCACATCTTGAGGAATACCTTCACGATATTGGCGC
>JAJQJO010000268.1 GCA_021323495.1 Cellvibrio sp.
AAAACCTTCTACCCGGCCTGAGGCGCCCGCACCGTAAAGGTGGTCCATCAAATAATGGCCAAGTGCGCCGGATGAATTGGCAATACCAGTAGGAAAACTCTCACTCACCGAATTGAGCATAATTTGCGTAGTGCCGAGGGTGGAGGCGCAAAGGAAAATTACCTTGGCGAAATATTCGCGCGTTTCCATGGTCTCTGCATCGATCACTCGTACGCCGGTAGCGCGATTGGTTTTGGGATCGTAAATTACGCTGTGGACGATGCTGTTGGTGGCGATAGTTAAATTATTAGTGGCAAGTGCTGCGGGCAGTGTTGAGCTTTGCGTTGAAAAATAAGCGCCAAAAGAGCAGCCTTTCTGGCACTCGTTGCGCGCCTGGCACTGGATGCGCCCCTGTGCGGTATGGTGTGGCGCGGGCACCGACAAATGCGCGGTGCGGCCCATAATTAATTTACGCGTTTTCCATTTTTTTTCGATGCGCGTTTTCATTTCTTTTTCTACCGCGTTCATTTCAAATGGCGGTAAAAATTTACTGTCCGGTAAAATTTCCAGGTTTTCAACCGAGCCGCTGATACCTGCATGAACTTCTACGTGGTCGTACCACTTTTCAACATCTTTATAGCGGATGGGCCAGTCTACGCCGTGGCCGTCAAGCGCATTCGCATTAAAATCATGCTCGCTCCAGCGATAGGACTGGCGGTGCCAAAGCAGGGATTTACCACCTAGCTGATTGCCGCGGATCCAATCGAAAGGTTTGTTTTCAGGTGTGCTGTAGGGATAGTCTTTGTCGTTGCCAAAAAAATGTTTGGTAGCATCGTTAAAGGCGTAGCATTTTTTTTGTACGTGGTATTGTTCATCGGCAACCGGTTTTTCGATTTGCCCGCGAAACGGCATCTGCCAGGGTTTTATCCCTTCACCAACATAGTCCTTGCGATGTTCAACCGGACGGCCGCGCTCGACCATCAACGTTTTCAAGCCTTTTTCAGTTAATTCTTTGGCGGCCCAGCCACCGGAAATACCAGAGCCGACCACAATAGCATCAAATATTTCAGTGCTTTTGATGATGTAAATATTTTTTTCCATGGAAATCACTTCTTAAGAAAAATTAAAGGGGCAAAAAAGTTAAAGGATCAAACAAGATAAATGGCGGTGCGCAAACGCGGATCTGTGATGCCAGCCGTTATTGCGGGAGCGCCCAGGCTTTGCCCACTTGTTTGAATTTAAAATTACCTTTATAGCCGCCGGGAATGGCGAGGTAGGCCAGTTCTTGCGTCGCACCTATTTCCGAGGTGTAGTAACCAAAGGTCACCAGCGCTTTTAATTGTTTGAAGAAGGCGCGGTCAGCAGTGGTAAAACCGTTGGCCGCTTGTTCCATATTGGTCAGCAATTCGATTTGCTGTGTTTTGCTTGCGTTTGGAAACGGTTGGTTAAAACGGGATTGGGCCGAATCGTCAATGCGTTTTAATCCGGCTACCAAGCCTTGTTGTTCTTCTGTACCCGCACAATAAACTGCATAGTGATTAATAAAATCATGCACGCCAGCAGCTATCGCACCGGGAGTGTCGGTAGTAGGGATAATTATTTCACCCAGCTCGCGCAGCAGCGCTAATTGGTCACTATTCAATAGCGTTTTTTTACTGCGGTTTAAATCTGTTGGTGGAGTAAAGGCGGCCAATGCCGAGAGCGAATTGGCAGAGAGCACAAGGCCGCAGGCAAGGGCAAGTTGTTTAATGGCATCGCGGCGTGAAATGCCGGTAGCGTCATTCGGCAGAGCGGAGTGGGTCATGTAAGCCTCGTGCTTATTGTATTGTTTTGGTATTCAATGCGGCCTTGACGTTTCTTCATCCACTCGTTCCCGGACGGACATACAGCTTTCCCTGCGAGGGAAATGTGCCCTGAAGTCTAGTTCCTGGGCTCGTTAAGAGGGGTCAATATTTGTAAATATGTAACCGGTTGTACGCCGTTTTTACGGGGACCTGGGGCGGTTGCGTGCGGGTTATAAAAGTTTGAGTGTGGGCTGGGGATAAATCGGTAAAAAAAGAATAATGCGTGCGGTTGGTAATGGTTCCGGTTCGTTCGGTTTAGTTCGGGGTGGCGAGCCATTGTGCGATCTTGCTTGCAACCCAGCGTGGATCATCCATTGGCAAATCGTGCCCGGCGGAGGCATGCAACTGGATCGGCCACTGGAATTGTTGGGCTATGGCGTTGCTTGCACGCACGGAAACCATCCGGTCGCGCTCGCTGGCCAGTACCAGGCTTTGCACTGCACAGGTTGGCTGCGGATGAAATCGCGCGGCCGCGCGCAGCATGGCCAACACGGTTGCGCGGCTAATGGGGCGCTGCTGTTGGATGGCGAGCCACTGGTTGAGATGCTGCGCGTAATCGACGGTGTTGTTACTGACTATTTGCAGCACCCTGGCTTCGCGTGTGCGGTTGTCGGTAAGCAGGGCGTGGATCACGGTTGGCCAGGCAATGGGGCGCAATCGCCACCAAAATGGCTGGTTGCCTGCGCTGGTATTAATCAATATCAGCCCGCGTAATTCGGCAGGAAAACGTTGTGCCCATTCCAGCGCAACCATGCCCCCCATGGAAATACCCAGTACATAAACCGCTTCATTGCGCGCAGTAATGGCAGCTATATCGATTTCGGCACGCACATGGTCAGTCATGGCCGCGACCGACGTGAGCGCAGGTTGGGCGAAATATTTTCCACAGCCGGGAAAATCCACCCGATGCAATTGGCAATTGCTGCCCAGTGTTTGTTGCAACTGCTCAGGAAAATCCAGCCAGTGCGCTGCTTCGCGCGCGAGGCCGCGCAATAAAATAAAATGCATCATAAAAACCTTTGCAGAAATCTTTATGGAAGACCTTTACCAACACCCATTATGGGAATCCTTTACGAAAACCCTTCACGGAAACCAAAGACTCTTGGCCGTTTGGTTCAATATCCCAGCCTGCTTGATATCTGGCAACCAGTTTTGATGATTGAGTGTCGCCGCCAGCATAAAATCCAGCAACAATAGATGACGACGCAAAACCCGCGTATGGCGATGCAGCATTTGTGGATTAAATAATCCCGCCATATTGAATAATTGGCGCGGGCTTTTTTTCACCCACAACCAGGAGCCCATCTCCAGGGTCAATGGTAAAAAATGGGGTTGTTGCTGCGCGCGCGATTGGTAATAAAAATAATCCCACAGGTCGCCGTGGGATAAATAATGGATCGACTGGGGTTCAAATAAATAAGTATGGTTGGGATAGCTGCGCTCCCACAATATTTTCAGCGCTACATATTCCGCGATATTACCTATCGCTTTTTTGCGATAGGCGTGCGGGAACCAAAGGCGATCCTGCATGCCCAGACCCGAGTGCAAATCGAGCACTGCTGCAAACGGGCGATTAAAAACCTGCCGCTGCAATACGCGCTCCAGCGCAATATTTTCCGCTTCCATTTGCCCGCGTTTGCGCCCGCGATACCAGGGCAAAAATGCGCCCAGCCGATGGCCTCCGCCCAGCAATGGCACCTTACCTTCTGCATCAATCGGTGCATTGCGATTTAAATCCACACCGCTGCCATTAGCGCGCTGGTTTAAATACATTCCCACCGGGTTAATAATCGGCACCAGCACTAATTGCAGTTGTTGTAACTGCTGCTGTAAACCGCTATCCCACTGCAAGCGCTGTAGTAGCGTTTGCAACCAGGCGATCAACACCTGGCTACCAATCCGTTCGATACCGTGGATGCCACCCGTTAACAGCAGAGTAGGTGCAGTGGAAGCGCGCGACCCCAACGTAAGCGAATAGAGCGGAAAGGCAGTGCCGTTATACTGCAATGTCTGCTCGCAACACGCATGCAGCACATGGCTGTTGCTGTGAATTAACCGCTCCAGTTGCAGCAGTTCGGGAATTTTTTGTTTGAACTCCTGATGCAATTCGGGGCTGCGCAGGGAGTTTGAAGTTGGATCAGCTGCTGCAGCAAAATCGGGTGGGGTTTGGTGCAAATTAGTCATAGGGATACCGCTGCCATAAATCCTTAATGCCCTGGAGCATAGCGGTTTTTATGGCAGGGTTTTTTGACAGTTTTGTGACGGTGGCGAATTAGTCCCAGACAAGTGCTTTGCCGTTGGAGGCGCTTACCTTCAGTTCATTATTGTCAATCATGCTCACCAAATGGCTGCTGATGCGTTGATGCAACATTTCGCCGCGTGTGTGGATCGTCGCCCCAAGGCCAACACTGCGATTGCGGCCGGATTTTTTTGCGGCATAGAGCGCGCGGTCCGCAATATCAATAACCTGCTCCCAGGATAGCGCCATAGGTTGATCGCCCAGGAAGGGGAAGCAGGCGTAGCCGATCGAGCAGGTTTTTTTCAGGATGCTGCCATCGGGTAATTCAAAATTATGCAGTTCCACGCTTTTGCGAATTCGCTCGGCCATCAACGGGGCTTCGTCGCGGTCGGCAAAGCGGCTGACAATTAAAAATTCCTCGCCTCCCCAGCGCACCACACAATCGGATTCACGGCATATCTTGGTGAGCAGGTTGGATAATTGGATCAGCAATTGGTCACCTGCTGTGTGGCCATAAAGATCATTGACCGATTTGAAAAAATCCACATCGAGAATAAAAAATGTTAAATCGAGCGAAGGTTTTTTCGCCGGGCGGTCATAGCGTTTGTGGTCGTATTCACGCTGGACCTTGGCGATGTCCATGGGAATTAATTTTTGTAAATAGCGGCGATTATTCAAGCCGGTCAGTGGATCAGACAAGCTGATCGCTTCAAGCTGTGCGTAAGCGCTTTCCAATTCAACATTTTTATTTTGCAATTCGGCAGTGCGCTCGGCGACCTTGTGTTCCAGTTCGCGGCTGATGTTTCGTTCAGCCAATACCTGTTGATGTTGGTTGCGCACAAACAATAACAACAAGCCGATGAATATTGCCGCGTAAATGGTGTAAGCCCACCAGGTTTTCCATGGCGGTGGCAATACGGTGAGCTGGATGCTGTGCCCCTGCTGGTTCCATATCCCGTCGTTATTGCTTGCCCTGACGCGGAATTGGTAGTTACCCGCGGGCAAATTGGTATAGAGCGCGGTACGTTGGGTACCCACCTCGCGCCATTGGTCATCAAACCCCTCCAGTTTATATGCGTAAAGATTTTTTTCCGGATCGCGATAATTCAGCGCGGCGAAGCTGAATGAAATCATCGATTGCTTGTGATCCAGGGTGATGGATTGGGTTTGGTTGATCGAACGTGACAAGAGGTTATCCGCTCCGTTAACCGCAACCTTTTGGGTGAAGAGGCGGAAGTCAGTGAGCGCGATGGTGGGCGCTGTTTCATTTTGGTGGGTTTCCAACCGGTCCACGTCAAAAAAGTAGAGCCCGGAGCGCGTACCGAACGCCATAGCACCGGAACTGGTTGCCAGAGCTGCGCCAGTGGCGACACCACCGATCAAGCTGCCATTGAAACGCGTGTAGTTTTTCACCGCGAGGCTGTCCGGGTTAAAACGGACTATGCCGTTGTTAGTGCCCAACCATAAGTTACCTTGGTGATCCTCGATAATTGCCCGAATCCCCTGGTCGGCAAATCCATGTTGGGCGTTGTAAAGAGTGAAGTCATCGGT
>JAJQJO010000269.1 GCA_021323495.1 Cellvibrio sp.
GATCCCTTTATAAAACGCCCGGTCGCCTCCAGCTTGCTCGCGGTCGGCATTGTTCTGCTCGGTTTACTCGCCTGGCGAATGCTGCCCGTTGCCCCCCTGCCGCAAGTAGATTTCCCCGCCGTGCAAATCTACGCCGGCCTACCCGGCGCGAGCCCGGAAAGTATGGCGGCGACTGTCGCCACGCCACTGGAGCGAGCGCTCGGCAGTATTCCTGGCGTCACCGCGATCAACTCAAACTCCACCCAAGGCTCGACCTTTATCTGGGTGGAATTCACCCTCGACCGCGATCTGGACTCCGCCGCGCGCGATGTGCAAGCCGCGCTCAATGCGGCGCGCGGCCAACTGCCCGCCGGTATGCCAGGCAACCCTGGCTATCGCAAAATCAGCCCGTCACAAGCGCCGATTATGGCGCTGGCGCTCAGCTCCCCCAACTTGTCACCCAGCGCGCTTTACGATGCTGCCTCCACCATTCTCGCGCAAAAACTGGCGCAGATTAATGGCGTCGGCCAAGTCGGGATTGACGGTGCATCGCTGCCCGCCGTGCGCATCCAGCTCAACCCCAACGCGCTCGCGAATTACGGTATAGCGCTCGATGAAGTGCGCAATGCCATCAGCAGCGCCAACGTATTGCGCCCGCTCGGCGTGTTGGAGGAAGACGACACCCGCTGGCAGGTGCGCACCAGTGAAAGCCTGCGCGCAGCCAAGGATTACCAAATGCTGGTGATCCGCTACGGCGAAGACGGTGGTGTGGTACGCCTGCAAGATGTCGCTACTGTCAGCGATTCCGTAGAGAACCGCTACACCGATGGGTTCCACAACCAAAGCTCGGCCGTCACCCTGACCGTTAGCCGCCAAACTGGCGCCAACATTGTTGAAACTATCGATGCTATTAACGCGCAGCTGCCCGCCCTGCGCGCACTTATGCCCGGCGACACCCAACTCAAAGTGGTGATGGACCGCTCGCCCGGTATCCGCGCCACGCTCAAGGAAGCGCAAATTACGCTGGTACTGGCGGTGCTTTTGGTGGTGGGTGTGGTCTGGGCGTTTCTCGGCAGCGCGCGCAGTGCACTGATCCCCAGCCTCGCGATTCCGGTGGCGATTATTGGCGCCTTCGCGGTCATGTATCTCTACGGATTCTCGCTCAATAATCTCTCGCTGATGGCCTTGATTGTCGCGGCAGGATTGGTGGTAGACGACGCGATAGTCGTGTTGGAAAACATCAAACGTCATATCGAGCGCGGCCTTTCACCTTTTCAAGCCGCAATCCAGGGCACGCGTGAAGTAGGCTTTACGCTGCTGGCGATGAATGTCACGTTAGTTGTAGTGTTTATCTCGATTTTATTGATGGGCGGCGTGGTAGAAAAACTGTTCCGCGAATTCTCCATCACCCTCGCGGCCGCGATGATTATTTCGCTCGCGGTATCGCTCAGCCTCACCCCGTCGCTCTGCGCCCAATTGCTAAAGGCCGAACCGAAAAAAGAGCACAAGCCAAGCATTTTCGATGACATTAAACACGCCTATTCCATCGCCCTTGGCTGGGCGCTGCGCCATAGCCGCATTGTGATACTGATACTCGCCGGTGTGATCGGCCTGAATATTTATCTCTACGTCGCTATCCCCAAAATCATGCTGCCCGAGCAGGACACTGGCCAAATGACCGGCTGGATTCGCGGCGACGACGGCTTTTCTTTCCAGTTGATGCAGCCGAAAATCCAGCAATTTCGCCAACTGCTACTGTCTGATCCGGCCGTGGAAGATGTGTTCGGCGCAAGTGGCGGCGGCAACGGCGTGAGCAATGCCTGGATGCGCATCAGCCTCAAACCCATGGCCGAACGCGGTGTGTCGGTACATGAAGTGGTGGACCGGTTGCGGCGGCAAATTCCCAGTATTCCCGGCGCCATGTTGATGATCGGCCCGGACCAGGACATCCGCCTCAGCTCGCCCTTTAGTCGCAGCGAACAGGAATTAATGTTGCTCGCCGACGACTTGAAGTTGCTGCACAACTGGGCCGCCAAAATCACCACGGCAATGGAAAAAATGCCGGAGCTGACCGAGATCGACGGCGTAAAAGAGGAAGGCACGCAGCAAGTTGTACTCACCATTGACCGCGAAGCCGCGCAGCGCTTGGGGGTCGATATGAACACCGTCGCCAGCTTGCTCAACAACTCCTTCTCTCAGCGGCAAGTCTCCACCATGTACGACGAGATGAACCAATACCGCGTGGTGATGGAACTGGAGCCCGGCTACACCGCAACACCGGCCGTACTGGAGCAACTACAGGTCATCACCAACGATGGCAAACGTGTACCGCTTTCGACATTTTCCAGTTTCGGTTACGGATTGGCAGAAGATCGCGTGCGCCACAGCAATCAATTTGCATCCGAGAGCATCGGTTACGGCGTGGCCGAAAATTACACCGAAGAACAAGCTCGTGCGGCGATCGAAACCAAAATTGCCGAGCTGATGGTGCCCAACGAAGTCTATCTCGCACCCGCCGGTAGCA
Organism: Cellvibrio sp.; assembly: GCA_021323495.1. Taxonomy (GTDB): domain Bacteria; phylum Pseudomonadota; class Gammaproteobacteria; order Pseudomonadales; family Cellvibrionaceae; genus Cellvibrio. The sequence continues at coordinate 2,504 of JAJQJO010000269.1, forward strand.
GCCGCCCCGGCTGGGGGCCCAGCACGCCGGGCATGGCGCAAGACCCGGCAGTCTTGATCGCTTGTGTGCTGCTCGCGGTATATTTAATTCTGGGGATTTTGTATGAGAGTACCATCCACCCGCTCACGATTTTATCGACCCTGCCTTCAGCGGGAATCGGCGCCTTACTCGCATTGCGCTTAAGCGATACGCCGTTCAGTTTGATCGCCATGCTCGGTTTATTTTTATTGATCGGCATAGTGATGAAAAACGCGATATTGATGATTGACTTCGCCCTGGAGCTGGAACGCAAAGAGGGCCTCTCATCGCGCGACTCCATCTTCCAGGCCGCGCTCTTGCGCCTGCGCCCGATCATGATGACCAACCTCGCCGGCCTGCTCGGCGCGCTACCATTAATTCTCAGCTTCAATGAAGGCTCGGAATTACGCACCCCGCTCGGCATTACCATCATCGGCGGCCTCGCCGTCAGCCAATTGCTCACGCTCTTTACAACACCGGTGGTGTATTTGTATATGGAGAAGGTGCGGAATTGGGGGTTGAACAAGGCGCATTCGGAATTGGTGATTCAGGAAAAATAATTTCCCTATCCATTTTATAACTCAAAGAATTCTCCGCCTGCTTAGTTATGAGTTGACAGAGCACTCTGGTCATTTAACAAATTTTTACCCCCTCTCACGAACTTACTTAACGATAAGCCACGCAAAAGTAGACTAGAATCCAAACCGTCGTCCGCGCCCAAAACACTAACAAGCGGCACACACCTATCCTGACAACCAGCTCGCAACAGACGGGCGAAAAACACCATAACTATCTCCGACGACAATAAGAGAACAACCCATGAAATTATTTATCACCAGCCTGCTGGCGTTGTGCCTGGGGATTTCGCAACTATCTCTCGCAGCGGAACTACCATTACAGGCCTACACAAGAAACGCCACGTCGCTTAACGGCGAGTGGAAGATCATCGTCGATCCTTACGAAAACGGTTACTACAATTATCGCTATGAGCCGTTTGATCAACAGGAAACGCCCTCGGTAAACGCCTTTTTTACCGACTCCAAACCCAAAACGTCATCGGATTTAATCGAATACGATTTTGATAAAGCAGACACATTGCACGTTCCCGGCGATTGGAACACGCAAAAAGAAAAACTCTATTATTACGAAGGCAGCGTTTGGTATCGCAAAAAATTTGATGCACCTACCGCAAAAAAATCAGATCGCCAGTTTATTTATTTCGGAGCAGTTAACTATCGTGCCGATGTCTATTTAAACGGAAAAAAACTCGGTGTGCATGTCGGCGGCTTTACTCCGTTCCACTACGAAGTAACCGGCAAATTAAAAGACAAAGATAATTCCCTGATCATCAAGGTAGACAACAAACGTCACGCCGATGCAGTCCCAACACTCAACACTGACTGGTGGAATTACGGCGGCATTACCCGCGACGTAAAGCTGTTGAATGTACCCGCCGCTTTTATCCGCGATTACAAGATTGCGCTCACCTCGCTGGATGAAAAAATGGTAAGCGGTTCAGTGTTATTGGATGGCGCAAAAGGTGGGGAGAAAATTCAGTTGCGCTTACCTGAATTAAAAATTCAGCAAACATTGGTTGCTGATAAAAACGGCAATGCGAGCTTTTCATTTGCAGTACCCGATGCACAACTCTGGTCACCTGAAAATCCAAAACTCTACGCCATACAAATCAATAGCGGCAGCGACAAGCTCACCGACAACATCGGCTTACGCACCATCACTACCCAGGGCAAACAACTATTATTAAATGGCAAACCCCTTTTCTTGCGCGGCATTTCTGTGCATGAAGAATATTCTGCGGATGGCGGTGGCCGCGTTAGCAATGCAAAAGAAGCACAAAAATTATTGGGTTGGGCAAAAGAGTTGAACGCAAACTTTGTACGCCTCGCTCACTATCCACATAATGAAGATATGGTGCGCCTCGCCGATCAAATGGGGTTATTGGTCTGGTCAGAAATTCCAGTGTACTGGACCATCAACTGGAAAAACGAAGCCACTTACCAAAACGCCGAAGCGCAATTAGCCGCGATGATTGAGCGCGACAAAAACCGTGCGGCAGTGATTATTTGGTCACTCGCCAATGAAACGCCGGTATCCGAAGTGCGCAATCAATTCCTCGCACGGCTCGCGAAAAAAGCGCGCGAACTGGATAACACCCGCTTGTTAAGTGCAGCCATGGAAAAACACTATCGCAGCGATAATCCCGATATCGCCGTGGTGCAGGATCCATTGGCAGACCTGGTAGACATGGTGAGCTTTAACCAATACATCGGCTGGTACGATGGGCTGCCAGAAAAAGCCGACCGGGTAACCTGGGAGATCAATTACAACAAACCGGTGTTCATCAGCGAATTCGGGGGCGGTGCACAGCAGGGCTACCATGGTGATGTAAATACCATCTTCACCGAAGAATTCCAGGAAAACCTTTATCGCAAAAGCCTGGGCATGATTGACAAAATAGACGGTTTTGTTGGCACTTCTCCGTGGATCCTCGCCGACTTCCGTTCACCGCGTCGCCTGCTTGATGGCGTTCAGGACGACTACAACCGCAAGGGCGTTTTTTCCAATAAAGGCATCAAGAAAAAAGCATTTTTTGTGCTGAAAGATTTTTACGATAAAAAAGAAAAAGCCGTGCAGCACGCAGAATAAAAAAAAATCGCGCTTACTCACGGGAATTGCCTGGAGTAAGCGCCCATACCCCTTATTTTAAAATCAATTGCTTGCACCGCAATACAATTAGCAGCACCAAACCCAACACCAATAACGCAACCGGTGAAGGTTCCGCGAGGTTGGCCCGGGTAATATCCAGTTTCCAGGTCGCTTCCGTTACCCACAAGTTATCCGTATATACATCCACGCCTATACCAAAAACGCCTGCTGCTACCGGGTCCCATGCACAATTTTCCCCGGTCTCATCCCAGGTCAAGCAAGTGGATTCTCCCTCCGCCCAACTTCGGGCAAATGAATATGATCCCGTATCTATATCCGCATCAACCTGCATCCTGGGACCAAACAACATGGTGTAAAAAATAACTCGGTGATTATCAGTGCAAAGGAATGTAAGGAAAAAAGGCTTAACATTAACAAGAGGTACAGCTTTAGCAATTTCATAATCAACTCTCCTTAGGAATCATTCATTAACGAAAAAAAATTCGCAATTTCCTATCAAGATCCATCCATAACCGATGAAAGGGAAGTCGTAACCTGCCCGAAAAACTCCAATCCAAAGGGGCGAAACCCGAGCCAACCCAGACAAAAGGCCGGGATCGTGGAACTAATTGCAATGCCCACGCCATCTGCCGCAACTCTCAGATTGTATTATTAACGATAAATCGTTAATCTTCGCTCATCTTTTGCTTTTTTGGACGACAATAACAATGGCCATTCTCGACCGCAACTTCAACCTTTCCCAACGCATGGTGCAAGAGCTTGGGCGCACGATTATTTGTGGTGAATTCCTGGATGACAGCCTGCCTACCGAAGCAGAACTTTGCGAAAAATTTGGCGTAAGCCGCAGTGCGGTGCGCGAGGCGGTAAAAATGCTCTCCGCCAAAGGCTTGATCTCCAGCAAACCACGGCAAGGTATCCGCATCCTGCCCGAAGACCAATGGAATATTTTTGACCCGGATTTACTGCGCTGGGTATTGGAAAGCAAACCTTCACTGCATGTATTAAAAGAATTCCTGCAAGTACGTATTGCGATTGAACCAGAAGCCGCCGCCCTTGCCGCTCGCTACGCAGACCAAACCCGACTGGACAATATTGAAAAAGCCCTCGAAGGTATGCGCAAAGCCGAAGGCAACAGCAAAGAAGATCTGGAAGCGGATATCGCATTCCATGTCAGCATCCTCTACGCAAGCAACAACCGTTTTTATATCCGCCTGCGCGATTTTATTTCCACCGCACTGCGTGTGAGCATCAGCCACACCAGCCCGATCAAGGGCAACCACGAAGGCATAGTGGAAGATCACGCAAAAGTCTTTAACGCGATCAAAAACCGTAATCCCGAGCGTGCCAAACAATCCATGCTGGCATTAATTGATGAAGCATTGAACTTTATTGAGGATGCGATTGCATCAAAAAAATAATTGTCACAATCCAATGCGATAGCCCGACATAAAGAATAACCGCCGACCTCGCTCCCAAGCTCCGCTTGGGAACGCATAGCAAACCGCAAAAAAACCTATCATTCCGCATCGGACATCTACACTCCCAAGCAGAGCTTGGGAGCGAGAATTTTCCAGAAATTAATCTTTAATCGGCTTCAATTGAAACTTCTGGCAATTCGAATTCAACCATTGGCTCTGCGCAAAATTAGTGTGATTGGCCAAACCGCAGTGCGCGAGATCCAATACCAGATTACTTTTGCGGTTCACAATTTTTACCGTCCCATCATTTAAAAAATCCACTTGCCACTGGGCGTGGGTATCACCGCAGGCAGCCAGCTCGGCATTGCTACCGGGCACTATGGATTTATTGGCAATCGCTAAACACAGTTTGGAATCTACTGTGGATTGGATGTAGTAATAACCATCCTGTGTATTTACCAATAACCAGCGCTGGTTCGCTTTATTGTTCCACTCATCCTGTTCAATATTGCTACCCGCTTTAACATTCACGCCCGCCGAAGTAATTGCTTTACCACTTTGGATACTGGTGATGGCGACCTCTTCCAGCGGCTGTATACGCCAGAGCGCGCAAGCAGATTTTTTCTCGATAAATTGCGGGACATCTTCAACAGATTTTTTTCCGGTATTAGCGGGCACAGGTTCTTTACAATTCGCAAACTGCAATACCTGTTTGGATTGCGCATTTACCAGCGTCAGCCAACCTTGATGATGGGGCACTAATTGCCACTGCTGGCAAAGCTGGTTGTACCATGGGGCGATAGTTAATTCCTCTGCTTTACTTGCCTTACACTGAGCGCCGCCCTGCCCCAAAAATTGGCCGGCAGCATTGACCAAACGATAATTACCATTGGTGGTGTAGTCCAATACCCAGGTCGCTTGCGCATTATTGCAATCCGCAGCGCTTACATTTCCATTCGTATCCACAACACATTCGTGACTGGCCTTACTCACCAATTGCACTTGCGTACCCTGTACCTGGGTAACCAGCGGACCATTTTCACCCGCAGGGGAAAGCAGCGGTTTTCCGGCAGCAATTGGCTCACCAAAATTCGGTGTACCATCTTCATTCCAGGTAAATTTTTGTGCGCGCAAAGAGCGTGTTCCGCTGCAACCTTCCAATTCGCTGGCATTACCGTGATAGATCAACCAGTCTTCACTACCATCAGGGGATTTAAAAAATCCGTTGTGGCCGGGGCCATAGACACCATTGGCTTTGCTAAATACCGGCTTATCAAATTTATGCCAGGATTCCGGTTTAAGCGGATCACTTCCGGTCAATTCAATCAAACCCAATTTGTAATCCGGTGTATTACAAAAACTGGCGGAATAGACCATATAAATTTTGCCATCGCGCTTGATAATTTCCGGACCTTCATTCACTTTCATACCGGAAAATTCCCACTCGTACTGCGGACGGGAAATCATCACCTTCGCACCCGTTACCGTCCAGGGGTTGGACATTCTGGAAATCCAAATCGTCTGCTCGTCTTCGACCCATTGCGACCAGAGCAAATACAACTGGCCATTGTGCTCAAAATAATTGCCGTCGATATTCCAGATATCAGGCATCGGTGAACCTTTGTAAGTATAAGGCCCAAGCGGATCATCGCCTTGGCTTTCAATCACACTTAAATGTTGGCGGTCATAATTTTCCGCGATGCCGGAGGTATATATCACATTACAGCAGCGCTCCAATTCGCTTTCTGACCAAATGTGAATGGGTGTTGCGGTGGCAAGGCCAGCGAGCGTCGGCGATTTGCGCATCACCAACTGCGATGTCCAGGTAGTGGTGGTTAAATAATAATTGCCCTGGAAATATTCCAACCATGGGTCGGCACCATTGGGGTAAATGGGATTGGTGAAGGTGTTGGGGGCTTGC
>JAJQJO010000270.1 GCA_021323495.1 Cellvibrio sp.
AACATCGCGCCATTACTGGGTTTGCTGGGTACGGTATTCGGCATGATCCAGGTGTTTAATGCAATCATGATCCAGGGTTCAGGCAATACCGGTGTTTTAGCCGGCGGTATTTCAGTTGCTCTTTACACTACTGCGGCCGGTTTGATTGTGGCAATCCCTGCGACCATTGCGCATCGGTTTTTCCAGCGCCGTATTGACTCCATCGTAGTGACTATGGAAGAAGAAGCGATCAAATTGATCGATGCATTGCACAGCGACCGCCGGGTCGATGTGAAGCTGGTTTAAAGGCGCGAGGTCGCAACGTGAAATTTCGTCGCCAGAAAACGGAAGATGAAGGTATCAACCTGACTCCATTGATCGATGTAGTGTTTTTGCTGCTGATTTTTTTTATGGTTTCTACCACTTTTACCAAAGAAACCCATTTAAGCGTTGATCTCCCTGAAGCGGTCGGTGAGCAGAGCAGTGATTTACCTGATCAAATCGAGATTTTAATTAATACTGACGGCAGCTATTCGGTGAATGGCAGGGTGTTGGTCAATAACAAAATCGAGACACTAAAGTCTGCCCTGGACAAAACCGCTGAAGGCAATACGAAAGTTCCTTTAGTGATTACAGCCGATGCCAAAACTCCCCATCAGGCGGTGGTCCAGGCTATGGATGCCGCAGGTCAGTTAGGTTTTGCCCATTTGAGCATTACCACCCGTCAACCTGAACCTGAAAAAGACTAGCGACTCGGTTACAATTCAATCCAGCTTCGCAACATAAGGACTTTTGCATCCTCAATGCAAAAGTCCTTCTTGTTTTCAGGATCGCTATTTTCAACGGTATTGCTATTTGAACTCCCCTGAGAAAAAGACACCCGTCCCATCTGGTTCGGCAAACACACAGAACCTTTGGCTATCGGCATGGTATGGCAAACGTACCTGGACATTTTTGCTGCTGCCACTGTTGGTTGTCTTTGTGTTTATAGCCAATTTTCGCCGCTTTTGGATTTTGCGCTACACGCAAAAACGGTTGGTTACCCCGGTGATTGTGGTAGGCAATATTTCCGTTGGCGGCACAGGTAAAACCCCGGTGTTGATTGCATTGGTGAAATGGTTGCAACAACAGGGTTTTAATCCTGGTGTGATCAGTCGGGGTTATGGTGGCAAAGCGGACCATTATCCATATTTACTGAATGCAACCAGCACTGCAGCTGAAGCGGGCGATGAACCTGTCACTATCTACCAGCAAACTGGTTGTAGCGTCTGTGTGCATGCAGACCGTGTAGCTGCTGCAAAATTATTGGAAGATGAAAACTGCGATATCTTATTAAGCGATGATGGTTTGCAACATTATCGTTTGGGGCGCGATATCGAAATTGCTGTGGTCGATGGACAGCGTGGCCTCGGCAATGGTTGGCGTTTACCGGTCGGTCCGCTGCGCGAGCCTGCTTCCCGTCTCAAAACAGTGGACTGGGTTATTGTAAATTCACCCACTGATAATTTTGTAATGCCAGGATTGGACGATTTATTTTATGTGCCTATGCAAATCCGCGCGCAGGAATTTATTAATTTGCAGTCCGGTGAGAAAGTTTCTATAGCCAAATTTGGTTCGGTACAGGTTAATGCAGTGGCCGGTATCGGCAACCCGCAACGGTTTCACAACACCTTAACCCAACTGGGAATAGTGGCAGAGTTACACGATTTCCCGGATCACCACACCTTTACCGCAAATGATTTGCAGTTTGCAAATAGTTTACCGATAGTGATGACGGAAAAAGACGCTGTAAAATGCCGGGAATTTGCGCAACCCCATTGGTTTTATTTACCAGTTACTGCCAGTTTCCCCGATAGTTTCTGGTTGGCATTCCAGCAAAAGTTGGAGCGGGTATGCGGGCAGAAAAAAACAATATTCAAAGCAAAATAACTTTATTTGACGGAATTCCATCATGAGTTTTTATGTCGTTATCCCGGCTCGTTATGCCTCAACCCGCTTGCCCGCAAAACCATTGAAAGACATAGCAGGCAAGCCAATGATCCAGCACGTCTATGAGCGCGCGCGCGAAAGTGAGGCAGCGCAGGTCATTATTGCCACTGATGATGCCCGGATTGAAGCCGCTGCCAAAGCATTTGGCGCGCGCGTGTGTATGACCTCTGCTGCACATAATTCCGGCACTGACCGCTTGCAGGAAGTTGTTGCCCAATTGGGATTGGGAGAAGCAGATATAGTGGTAAATGTGCAAGGCGATGAGCCCTTGATTCCACCTGCTGTCATCAATCAAGTTGCGGCCAACCTGGCGGCAAATGCCTATGCGAGTGTTGCGACCCTGAGCGAACCTATCCATAGCCTTGATGATTTTCGCAACCCCAATATTGTCAAAGTGGTTGCCGATCAAACAGGCAAGGCATTGTATTTTAGCCGTGCGCCGATTCCCTGGCCGCGCGATCATTTTGCCAAAGCAGATGTAAATTGTTTGCCGGATAATTTTCCGGCACAACGTCACATAGGTATTTATGCCTACCGCGTGGCATTGCTCAATCGTTTTATCACTTGGCCGCAAGCACAACTGGAACAAATTGAATCCCTGGAACAATTGCGTGTGTTGGCTAATGGTGAGGCAATCCATATCGCCGAAGCCTGTGCAGCAGTGCCTGGTGGTGTGGATACCGAGGCTGATTTATTGCGCGTTAAAGCAATTTTGGAAAATTAAATAAATGCAAATGACCAGGGTTTTATTTGTATGTTTGGGCAATATTTGTCGCTCACCAACCGCAGACGGGATTTTCCGCCAATTGGTGATGCGTGAAAACCTGAATCAAAAAATCCTCGTGGACTCAGCGGGAACCGGCGGTTGGCATATTGGAAAAGCACCTGATTCACGCACCGTAGCCGCTGCGTATCAGCGCGGTTACGACTTGTCTATTTTGCGGGCACGTCAAGTTAATGTGCAGGATTTTGCCGAATTTGATTATGTATTGGCGATGGATAAATCCAATTTGTCAGACTTGCAGCGAATGAAACCATCTTCTTATACCGGTCATTTGGGATTGTTTCTGGAGTTCGGTTCGCGCGGCGATTATCGTGAAGTTCCGGATCCTTATTATGGTAGTAATGACGGCTTTGAATTGGTATTGGATCTGGTAGAAGACGCTGCGCAAGGTTTGTTAAACCATATACGCAAATCACCGTACTAACGCCGGAATGTCCGCATTAAAAGGTAACCAGGCTGTGCCACTTTTTTTACCGCATTTTAATTTGCAAAAATACAATACCCTTGCGGTGCCGGCACTCGCCCGGCATTTTGTCAGTGTAAAAAATGATAATGAATTACGTGAGGCGCTTGTATTCGCGCGCGCGGAAAATTTGTCCTTACTATTGTTAGGTGGTGGTAGCAATATTGTACTGCGCGATGATTTCCCCGGTCTTGTTATCCACATAAAATCCCACGGCAGGGAGGTGGTTGCAGAAAACGACGAATTCGTTTGGCTAAAGGTGGCTGCCGGTGAAAACTGGCATCAACTTGTGGAGTATTCGCTCGATAATGCCCTCTATGGCCTGGAAAACTTATCGCTAATTCCAGGCAGTGTCGGTGCTGCACCTATCCAGAACATCGGTGCTTATGGGGTAGAACTCAAAGACTTGATAGAGGAATTATCCGCACTGAATATTCGTTCGGGGTTGTCAGTAACTTTCACTAATGAAAGCTGCCAGTTTGGTTACCGCGACAGTATTTTCAAGCAAGCCCTTAAAGATCAGTATGTAATTACGTCGGTGACCTTGCGCTTGCGCAAACATCCGCAGCTCAACCTTGTCTATCCTGCATTACGCGCGGCATTTACAGATGTGCCTGATACCGATATTACCCCCCAGCAAGTCAGTGCTGCAGTTATCGGGATTCGCCGGGCCAAGTTGCCGGATCCGGCGATTATTCCCAATGTGGGTAGTTTTTTTAAAAATCCGGTTATTGACCAAGCCCGGTTTGAAGCCCTGAAAGCGCTTAACCCTGCTATCGTTTCTTATCCTGCTGCTGCCAATCAGGTAAAGTTGGCTGCAGGTTGGTTGATTGACCAGGCAGGCTGGCGCGGTAAAGAGGTAGGCGGTGCTGCCGTTCACAGCCAACAAGCCCTGGTGCTGACCAACCCGTTCAAACTCCCTGGATTGGTGGTTCTGGAGTTGGCAGCGTCCATTAAACAATCAGTGTATGAACAATTTGGCATAACACTGGAAATGGAACCAAGAATTTATCCTTGAGCTATACCTAATCAATTCCGGGGCTTGGCAATCCCGGATAAAAATTAAAAAAATTTGTTTTTAAGGGTTTTTTACAAAAACCTAATAAAAACAGCGTCATAATCAATTAATGGCATTTAAGCTTGCTCAAACGGAACATTAAATAGTGGTAGTTTGCTGAGAGTCTCACTACAATTCTTAAAAATGTGCCGGCAAGTTTATGGCAGTTATAACAACAATGTTTTGTATCCGGTTTCGGATTGGGGGCTAGTTTGACAAAGATTCTCGTAGTCGATGATCACGATCTAGTTCGCATGGGGATAGTGCGTATGTTGGCCGACATAGACGGCTATCAAGTGGTGGGGGACGCCAAGAGTGGCGAAGAGGCGGTGACCAAGGCGCGTATTCTGAAGCCTGACGTTGTCTTGATGGATGTGAAAATGCCGGGGATGGGCGGCCTTGAAGCGACCAAAAAATTACTGACCGTGAATCCGGTAATCAAAATTATCGCCGTTACTGCTTGTGATGATGATCTCTACCCAACGCGCTTGATGCAGGCGGGGGCGGTCGGTTATGTCACCAAGGGGGCAGAGTTCACCGAGATCACCGATGCGATCAATAAGGTTATTCGTGGTGATCTCTACATGAGTAACAGTATTGCGCAGCAGCTTGCGCTCAGGACATTTTCCGGTAATAACAGTCAGGAATCGCCATTCGAGAAATTGTCCCAGCGCGAATTGCAGACGGCCATGCTGATTGCCAATGGCCAAAAAGTGAACGATATTGCCAATACTTTTTGCGTGAGTCCCAAAACTGTCAATTCATACCGCTATCGTATTTTTGAAAAGTTGGATATCAATAGCGATGTTGAATTAACCTTGTTAGCAGTGAAGCATAATCTTCTTGACCCGGAAGCCGTCGTTTAAACGACGGCTTCTGTCTCATCTACACAGACATTTTTTCTGATGACGCACGACCGCGCTGATTTGTTTGATCACTCCCGTTTTCTCTCTAATACTACCCAGCAACCCGGCATCTACCAAATGTTTGGTGGTGATGGCGGGATTTTGTATGTGGGAAAAGCAAAAAACCTGAAAGCGCGGCTATCGAGTTATTTTCGCAAAACCGGTTTAACGCCTAAAACCCAAGCCTTGGTATCGCGCATTGCCCGTATTGAGGTAACAGTCACTGCGAGCGAAACTGAAGCGCTGATTCTTGAACAGAACCTGATTAAATCCAATCGCCCGCCGTACAATATTTTGTTGCGCGATGATAAATCCTACCCTTATATTTTTATTTCCAGTGGCGAGGATTACCCGCGCATTTCGTTTCATCGCGGTGCCAAAAAAAAACGCGGCG